>JAFGPL010000218.1 GCA_016936215.1 Bacteroidales bacterium | reverse complement strand
GAATGGGAAAGGATTACAGGGACAAGAAAAATACATGCGCCAGTTGCACTTGCCAGGAACAGAACGGGGATAACAGGGTTATCTTTCAGCGAAACTTTTCTAAAAATATCGTACATACCGAGAAAGAGTGCTGAAGACAAGGCGAAAAAAACCCACATGTAAACTATAGTTTGAAATAAGCGGCGAAGATAATATTTTGAAAAATATAAGACAAATTTGGAATATTATTCTAAATGAAACATATTTACATTATAATCCTAAAACCTAAACATATGCACCGAGTCTTAATAGTTGATGATGATAAAGACATCAGGGCTTCTATGGAGGCGATGCTTGCGGCGGAATTTCTTGTATCGGCGGCATCTGGTAAAGATGAAGCATTAAGCGTATTAAGGGGCAAAAACAAGCCCGATATCATATTGCTTGATGTAAAAATGAGGAGCGACCAGGAAGGATTTGAATTTGCCGCCGAAATTGACAAAGACCCGCAGTTAAAGAAAATTCCCATTATTATTGTATCCAGCATAGAGGCGTTATCATGTTCCTATGCTGCCGCTGAAATTGCACGGGAGATGCGTGAAAAGTACGGTTACAGCAACCTCGATGTACTGGTTCTGAGGGCCGTTACCGGTGAAGTGGTCATTGATTTTAAATCAGACAAAAGCAACGCTTCGGTCTGTATCCAGGTGGCCGGATTTCACAGCAAACCGGTACAACCTAAGAAGCTTATTCAGGAGATTAAGGCAATTCTCGGGTAATAAAACCAATTCCCGGTTGTGCCACACATTATTACACGAATTGCCGGTAAAAAGGCAGAATGGCTGGTAACCCTAAGGTGGATAGCAGTCATCTGTGTAGTAACGGCTACCTATATTTCGTCAGAAATATTTCATTTACCCATCCGGAAGAATGAAATTTACCTGGCGGCCATCATTCTTTTTTTACTGAATGTAATTTATCTCTTTTTAAACCACAAAATTAAGGACGGAACAGAACCAGGCATCGCTGAACAAACCATCCTTGTATTCCAGATTGTAACCGACCTTTTTTTATTAACATTTCTTCTTCATTTTTCAGGAGGAGTTGAAAACCCTTTTATCATCTATTATATTTTTCATATGATGATTGCCAGTATTCTTTTATCAAAAAGAACTGCTTATCTTCTTACGACTTACGCGTTGTTTCTTGTTGCTATACTGGCATTTATGGAATATTTTGCCATCATTCCCCACTATCCGCTGGCGGGGTTCCTTAAATTCAGTTATTTTAATCAGCCGGCATATCTTGCAGGTACCGGTTTTGTATTTGTTACCACATCATATATTGTTGTGTATATTACGAGTGCAATAGTTGCACGGCTTAAAGAAGCTGAAAACTCATACCGGCTGGCCAATATTCAGCTTGAGGAGAAGGATAAAATTAAGGATGAATATGTTTACAGGCTTTCACACGATATAAAGGGTCATATTGCGGCCATCCAAAACAGCCTTGATGCATCTTTGATGATAGACGATCCGCAAAAAGCAAGGAATTTCAGCCAAACAGCGCTCCGACGGGCTGAATCTCTTACCGGGTTTATAAAAAACCTGTTAAGGATAACAAGGCTGAGGCTGAACAAAGAGAGCGAGGTTACCGGGTTTTCTTTGAAAGAAGTAATTGATGAAATATTATTGTTCAACCGGGAAAATATTGAAAAAAAACATCTTTCAGTTCAGTTTCATTTTGATGACAGAGGCGATATGTTCAGGGGGAACAGGTTTTCTATCGGCGAAGCACTTACCAATCTTATATCCAACGCCATAAAATATACACGTGAAGATGGAATGGTAAATATTCGTGTTGACAGGGGGAGAGGATTTTTTTTAATAGAGATTGAAGACAATGGTATTGGAATACCCGAAAGTGAAAAAGGGAATATATTTAAGGAATTTTTCAGGGCAAAAAATGCTGCTGAACTGCAAGAAGAAGGTGACGGACTGGGGCTGGCAATTGCAAAACAGATCATTGACAACCATCGTGGAAAAATAAGTGTACAAAGCGAAGAAAACAAGGGCACCAAATTCTCAATAAAACTTCCCGCATGAGGCTGGATGTTCTGTAGACCAATTATTCCTCAATGTCGTTTAGTTAAGGCATGACTTTTTTTTATTATTACCAGCACCCTTCGACTACGCTGCTAATGACACGACGGGAATAGCCTTCGACTCCACTCAGGCTGACTAAGGTGTCAACTAATTATTAAATAGTGTTTTAGCACTATCGAGGTCTCAGGGTGACGGTCAGATTGAGAGCCTGCCCGCCGCACTGCTAAGGCAGTGCGGGTAGTCGAAGTCTTTTTCTTAACTAAACGACATTGAATTATTCCTTGCTGTCAATTGTTTTTAGTGAAGAATTTCTTTTAAAAAGGCCTGAAAAACATATCTCCGGGGGGTGGCCTTCTCTCTTCCTCCGGCCGGTTTATGTCTTCATTCATCCTGAAATTGCGCAAATTATAAGTAAATGTCAGCATGGCATACCTTTGCAGCACGTTCGAACGTGTATCTTCAACATAAAGTTCGGTAACATTTCTGCTTACATTGTTGTTTTGGTTCAGGATATCAAAAACCGAAAGCTTTATTTCTCCACGGTTGTTCTTGAAAAGCTTTTTGCCTATCCCCACATTCCACAATACATAATTCACATCATAGTCTCCCGAGAGGCCTTTATAAAATTGTTGCCCGAGTTCTGACTGAAATGTTAAGGTCTTGAAAAAGATAAGGTTTAAACTGAAATTTGTGAACTGGCTGAAATAATTATTATCATCAGAGGCATCAGAAGTGCTTCGGGCATCATTATAGCTGCTGTTGGACGAGAGTGTAAAGTCAACCGATGTGCTGATATTGCTGCTGATCACCAGTCCCAGTCCATAAGCATTATTACCGGAATAGGTTTTAATTCCGTTAATCAATCCCGGTGTTCGGGTGTACACATAAGAAGTATTGACGTTAATATTGCTTTTAATTTGCTGAACAGGAAACCCAATGGTGGTAAAGAACCTTAGATTCCAGTATCCGTCAAGATTAACCGGCCTGCTAAACTGGGTACCCTTTTTAACCGGGATAAAGCCAAGAAAAACTGTGTCCGTATTGGTATAGTAGTTTTCGTTCGAAATATAATTATTCACATTCGAGAATCCGAGCATACCGAAGAATACCGATGTTTTCTTTGAATTTGTTGAAGAATAGCGAAGAAACAGGTTGTTTTGGAATGATTGTTTCAAATCAGGATTGCCGATAGAGACCTGCAATGATTCTGAATTATCCAGAACATTTTGCAACTGGTCTATTGACGGAGAATTGGAATTGGTGCGGTAAAAAAGCCTAAGGTTTTTTGTCTGCGAAATATTGTACATCAGCATGGCGCTGGGCTGAAAACTTATAAACGATTGCGAAAGCCTGTCGCTTGCCGGAAAATGCTGGTGGTTTTTCAGCAATGCATATTCGTAGTTGATCCCTGCTGTAAACATAATCTTTTCTTTACGGTAACGAAATCCCGGTCCGAACTGGTGGGTGATATAAAGGCTTTTAAAAATGTTCGATTGCAAAGAGTCAATCTGGTCATATTTTCCGGTAATATTATTGAAATCAAAGGTTTCACGGTCTGAATCATTCCACGATCCTGAAATACGATAATTTACCTGTAACTGGCTGAATTTACCCACCGGTTCGGTATAGGCAATTCTCGATGAAAGGTTATACCCGTTGGTGGGCAATGTGGTATATTGATCAAGCGTATCAAACTCAGCAATGGCGTCCATGTTATAAATATCTTCCATAAACCTGCTGTTATGTCCATCGCGGGTGTTAATACCCGTATTAACATTCAATGAAATGGTTCTGCCTGATTTCAGGAAACGGTGCATATAGAGTATATCATTTGAAAAGTTCAGCGCGTTTAGGTTGCTGTTGGACCTGTTATCCGATTGTGATACAGGGATGTTTTCTTCCAGGTTACGTGCCAGGGTTGCCGAGTTTGACCTGTTTTCCTGTATATTCAGGCTTGGCCTTATCATGAGGCTGTTTAATGAATCAATCGTGTATTCGAACCTTAAATTAATGCGGTGGTTGAGGTTTGAAGCATTGCTTCTGCTCTCTTCGTTGTAAAGGTAATTTGTCGCAAATATCTCCTGGCTGGTTATTTCTTCCTTTACGTTTTCAGCGTTATTTATAAAATAGCTGCCGGTAATATTGATTTTACTGCCCCATTTGTCCGAATAATTAACTCCCAGGGCATGGGTTGTGGCGATCCCTGCTTGTTGGCCAACAAGAAAATTGCTGATTTCGCCCATCCCCGGCCTGCCTGCTGGCGCTCCTCCTCCCGGCCTCATGCCTCCTCCTCCGGGCATACCGCCCCTGAAACCACCCCTGCCTGCGCGGGCACCGCTGGTGGTAAGACCGAGCAAATCCTGGCTTGAAAAATTCTGCTGGTTAATGTTGTTAGAAAGTCCGATGAGGGAAATACGACTGTTCCCTTTAAAGATATTGATATTTCCGCCCGCGTAGTATTTGTTATCGCTGCCATAGCCCCCGTAAATCTTTCCAAACTGGCCGTTACGCATGTTGCTGCGGGTTATCACGTTAATTGTTTTGGTTGTCTGCCCGTCGTTAAACCCTGTAAACCTGGCTTGTTCACTTTGTTCGTCAAATACCTGTATTTTGGAGACTACCTCGGCCGGCAGGTTACGAAGGGTAAGCGTCGGGTCCTGGTCAAAAAATGGCCTGCCGTCAACGTATACCCTTTGTACATCCTCGCCCTGGGCTTTCACCTGTCCGTTTTCGACCGTTATCCCGGGCATCTTTTTCACAAGGTCTTCGGCTGAAGCATCCGGGTTTACCTTGTAGGCATCGGCATTAAGCTGAAGGGTGTCTTCTATCTGCTCGGCCCGTTTGGCTTGTCCGGTTATTTCTATTTCTTTGATTTTATTGATGGCTTCGGATAAATAGATATCTCCGAGGTTTGAACCAGAATCCTGAAGCTTTATTTTTCTCTTAAAAGTACTGTATCCCAGGTAATTAATTGTAATTTCGTAGATTGCGCCACTTCTCAACCTGGAAAATTCGAACGACCCTGTAACATCTGTAATGGACCCCGATATCTTTTCGGTGTTAAGGTTTTTAAGTTGCACAGTGGCCCCGATCAGGGGTGAATGAGAGATACTGTCTTTTACGGTACCTTTAAGAAAAATTTGCTGTGCAGAATTTTGCAGGTGTACGAAAGTAATTAAAAAGGCACCAAAAATGATGATTTTAAAATTCATTGCTAAAATTTTGGATTTAAACTTATATTAAATCTTATAATCTTAATAAATGAATCGTCATAATTATCATATCAAAAGGTGAAAGGCTGATTTTTGACGTACAAAGCCGTTTTTGGATTTTGTCATTTGATCATTTAAATCCAGATAAGGGGAACATGAATATAGAATGATAAACAACCATGGTCTGTTTTTTAAAAGTTTGAAGTTTAGTTAGATAAACTGGTATTTGGTTTTAAAATGATAATCTGTCACCCTATTTTAAACGATTTAAACACCCACCCTGGATTAAATATTACTAAATTCGTTACCAGAATTAATTTATTAACTAAAATTTTTAGACTATGAAAAAAATCTACTTGTTATTAAGCGCTGTGTTATTCGCAGCATTGGTGAATGCGCAGGATAAAAAAGTAATGGTAGTGAGCAGTGCAATACCTTCGGCAGATGCTATTATTAACAATTTTGTTACTAATGTAGATGCATTACCCGGTATTACTGCAACTCATGTGCCTTTGACTGATATGATGGCTATGACTGATTTTTCTGCTTATGATGCAGCAATACTTACTGAAAATGGTGGATCTTCAGATATGGCAGCATTTGGATCTGCAGGCTGGCCTTTACCTGCAGTACATTTAAAATTCTACGCTGTATATAAGGGAACATTTCCTATAGTTACGGATGCTAATTTTATGTCCGGGACCAAGCAAACTGATTTATTACCAGGTGTTACAGATCTTAAAATTAAAGATGCATCAGATATTTTTAAATGCTATAAAGTTGACTCAGTAATTACCTGGACTGAAGGATATAATACTTCCATTGGTGTAGGGGCCGGAGAAGCGCACCTTCAGGTAATTGATTTAAAAGATGCTGCATTAACTGATGCTGCTGTTTCTCCTGCTGCAACATTATTGGGAGAAACTATGGCTGATGATGCTTCTTTGACTAAGAAAACCTTCTTGTGGAAAGTTGATGAGAATACAACAACAAAAAGACTTGTTCTATGGGGTGTGCATCATGAATTTCTGGAACATGCAACAGATGATTTCTGGACAATTATTCAGAATTCTGTATTATGGGTACTTGGTAAGGAAGCTGAAATTTCTTGTGGTGTAACCGGGTTTAAGGAACTCGAAACATCTAGGATTCAGGTTTATCCAAACCCTGTTGTATCTAACCTGAATATAAATAGTGCTGAATTAATACAAAGCATTAGTATACTTGATATTACTGGGAAAACAATCATAGAGGTAAACAATGTGAATTCACAGAATACAAAAATCAATCTTAATAATTTATATAAAGGTATATATATAGTTCACGTACAAACACTTAATGGAGAAAGTTTTACCGGTAAGGTTACCAAATAATCTCTCAAAATACTTTATTGTGTACCGCTTTTGTTAATTCAGGAGCGGTACTTTTTTTTATTATTGAACATGATAATTGTTGTATAATCGGTACCTGCAAAGATTCTTTTAATAGTGAATTAAAACAACGTTGTTGAATGGATTGCCCAATAGGTTATTCTGGACAACCCTGCCAACCGTCAAAACTCTTGCACATGTCGGTAGAATGGCTTTAAAGTGAAATTTATTTTCAGGTGACAGGGCAAACATATGAATAAAGGTTTATTAGTATCCGGAATTGTTGTGGGGTTATGTTTACCGGACAACCTATTTGTATACCATTGAGGTAGGCAGTATTGATAACATGTGGAATATTATCTTTTGCCGATATTCTACTTTGAGGCACTATTGTATTGTAACTGGTATAAATGAATGGGCTGCAATTTCCAGTGCCAGGCTATCTGTACTATTATACTTCCTGAATCAGTACATATAGATATGAAAAGAATTATTCTCTCTTGGTTTAAAATTTTTCCTGTGATGATCCGCATTCCTGAAACAGCTCGATGGCTATATTCATTTCCTATCTGATATACTTCTGGTTTTTTCTCATACCCCGAAGCTACCACCATCGAGGAGATGCCACAATACCTGCTTGGTAAGGCGGATACATTCAAAATTTTATTGGGTTTATGAAAGTCACAGTAGAAAAAAACTTGTTTTAGAAATAAATATCGAGTTATTCTTTTATTTAATTCTAAACTCAGAACTCCTGATCTGGAATTGAAAAAATAGGAGTTTTAGGGGATTTTACCGCAAAATAAAAAAGCGGTAAATTTGGGGATG
>JAFGPL010000020.1 GCA_016936215.1 Bacteroidales bacterium | reverse complement strand
TGCCGTTGGGGGTGCTTGTATCAGACAGGCTGAGAACATACTCCTGAACCTGAAATGTATAATAACAGCGGAGGAAAATGGTATTTTGTTGTGCAGTTTGATTTTATACTTGATACCGTTTCGTCCTCTGCGAAGCGGTTTTATATTTTCAGGCAGGATAAGATTTTCAGCATCATATATGGCATATTCAGGCGCAGAAAATCAGGAAGATACGTGCTGAATATATGCAACAAGCCAACATATGAGTTTCGGCTGGCCAATGAAAAATTTATCATTAATATTTACACGCATGATCAAACAGTTCGACCCGTATGCAGCGAAATACGATACATGGTTCATGAAGAACAAAAATGTCCTGTATTCTGAATTAAAGCTGGTAGCATATTTTTTAAAAGATGCCGGAGAATCATTATCAGTTGGTTGTGGAAGTGGTCTCTTTGAAATGCTTCTTAAGAAAGAGTATGGCATCACTATTAAAAACGGAATAGAGCCGTCAAAAGGCATGGCGGAAATTGCCGAAAAACGGGGTATGGTTGTGGAGCTGAAAGCTGCCGAGGAAGCAGATTTCGGGGATGACCGGTTTGACACCGTTCTTTTTAACGGGACCGCAGGTTATATCAATGATCTGCAACAAGTTTTCAAAAAAGCTTATAAAGTCTTGCGCAATAAAGGAAGAATTGTAGTTATCGATATTCCGAAAGAAAGTTCTTACGGACTGCTTTATAATCTGGCCAAAGTCCTGGGCACATGGGACCACCCCATACTGGAAGGAATTCAGCCAAAAGACCCCTACCCGATTGAATTTGTGAGACTGGCCAGATGGAGGACTACAAATGAAAAAATTGACTTACTCAAGAATGCAGGCTTTACTAGATTTGCTTTTGCCCAAACCCTTACCAGGCACCCCGTTTATTCAGACAATGCAGTGGAGGAACCATTGGAAGGTTATGATCGTGGTGATTATGTTGCAATTTGTGCATATAAAAACGAGTAAATTATGATATCAAAAGAATCCGTGATCAGGGATCTGAATGCAGTCCGTTTACAATCACCGTTAGTGCACAACATCACTAACTATGTTGTCATGAATATTACTGCAAATGCATTGCTGGCTGTTGGGGCCTCTCCCGTAATGGCTCATGCGGCTGAAGAAGTTGAGGATATGGTGAAAATTGCATCATCCCTTGTTATTAACATTGGCACGCTGAGCAAAAGCTGGGTGGATGCCATGATAAAAGCAGGGAAAGCAGCCAGGGAAAGAGACATTCCCGTTGTTTTTGATCCGGTTGGAGCAGGTGCTACAGCATACCGGACCAAAACCAGCCTTCAGATCATTAAGGAATGCCGGCCCGGAGTGATCCGGGGCAACGCATCTGAAATTATGGCACTAGTTGGTGACAAAGGCAACACAAAAGGAGTTGACAGCATGGCCTCTTCGGGATCCGCTCTTCAGGCTGCAGAACTTCTTGTAAAGAAAACAGGCGCAGTTGTTGTCATTAGTGGTCCTGTTGATTACATAATGGACGGTCAAACAGTTGTTGAAGTTAAAAATGGTGTGCCCATGATGGGCAGGATAACAGGACTGGGTTGCACGGCTACTGCTCTTGTTGGAGCATTTATGGCCGTTGACCGGGATCTTCTTCTGGCTTCAGCACATGCAATGACCGTTATGGGTATTGCAGGAGAGCTGGCAGCAAAAAGATCCGATGGTCCCGGCACCATGCAGATTCATTTTCTGGATGCGTTGTATAAGCTTTCAAATGAAGAAATAACAACGTATTTCAACGCGAAATAACAAGTCTGAATTATTTTCTAATCACGTATCTTCAATTCATTAATTGTTAAATTATTCATTTTCAAATAAAAATAAAAGATTAAATACGTGAAAAATTTTGATCCCAGCCTGTACCTTGTAACCGACCGGAACCTTTCAAAGGGCCGTCCTGTAGAATTTATTGTTGAAGAGGCTGTGAGAGGCGGAGTCAACATGGTGCAGCTGAGGGAAAAGGAATGTCCGACGCTTGATTTTGTCAACATGGCTTTCAGATTAAAAGAGCTGCTTGCTCCTGTACATGTTCCACTAATCATTAATGACCGGCTGGATGTTGCTATGGCGGTTGATGCAGATGGTCTGCACATCGGTCAGCAGGACATGCCCTATGCAATTGTACGTAAAATCCTGGGCAGGGATAAAATTATCGGCCTTTCGGTCGAGACTGCCGACCAGGCAAAGGAAGCAAACAAAATTGATGTGGATTATATCGGACTGTCTCCTGTTTTTGTGACCGGCACCAAACCTGAGCTTGTTCATTCATTAGGCTTGCAGGGTATCAGGGAAATCGCGGCAATATCCCGGCACATCATGATAGCCATTGGCGGCATCAATGCAAAAAATGCTGCGAATGTATTGCATGCAGGAGCAAATGGTATAGCCGTCGTTTCAGCCATTGCTTCTGCCGATGATCCCTTGAAAGCAGCCCGTGATATCAGACAGGAAATTGATCATTACAGAATTTCAGGAAAATAAGCCTGGTGATATTACCATAAATTAAATAAGAAAAACCGCATGAAAATCAGTGAACTAGGAGAATTTAAATTTATTGACCGTATTTCCGGAATGTTTCAGGATTTACTGTTACCCGGATATACGGGAATAGGTGATGACTGTGCCATTGTGCCTTACAGCAGCGAAGAAGATTATGTGGTTACAACCGACATGCTGATTGAAGACATCCATTTTATAAAAAACCGCATCCCGCCCGAGCAGCTGGGGTATAAATCCCTTGCCGTTAATTTAAGCGATATCGCGGCAATGGGAGGACGACCTGTTGGCTCCTATCTATCCATCGGCATCCCTGCTGAAACAGAAGTTGAATATCTCGATGCAGTAATGAAGGGCTACCACGATCTTTCGCAGAAATATCAGGTGCAACTTCTGGGAGGGGATACCACAAAATCAGAAAAGCATCTTGTTATCAATATTGCTGTTATCGGGACATGCAAAAAAGGTCATGCACGCCTGCGGTCTATGGCCTGGAGCAATGATATGGTTTGTGTGACGGGATATCTGGGCGATTCAGCTGGGGGACTTGAAGTCATGCTGCATCAGCTTCCCGAAACGAAAGACCACATGCAACTGATCAGAAGCCACCATCTGCCCGAACCGCATATTAACGAAGGTATCTGGCTGGCACAGCATCCGGAGGTACACGCCATGATGGACGTTTCGGACGGCATTTCTTCCGATCTGGTTCACATTTTAAAGGCGTCAAAAAAATCAGCAGTTTTAGACCTTGATATGCTTCCCGTTTCGGACACCCTTAAAAATGTCGCTACGAAACACGGATGGAATGTTGATAAGCTGGCATCATCGGGGGGAGAAGATTATGTTTTGCTGTTTACGCTTAAAGCAGGTAACTTTGAGAAGACGAACAAAGGATTTCGGGCGACCTTTGGCAGGGATCTATTCCCTGTCGGTGAAATCAACGATGAGGCAGGTGCTGAAATAAACTGGATAAAAAACGGCCAGCAGATTTTTTCAAATCAACATGGCTTTGATCATTTCAGAACTTAAAAGCTATGGAAAAACAATATAAAAAAGTCTTAACCATTGCGGGGAGTGACTCAGGCGGAGGGGCAGGAATTCAGGCCGATATCAAAACCATATCGGCATGTGGTTGTTATGCCATGTCGGTCATTACAGCCATAACGGTTCAGGACACCATCGGGGTCACTGATGTTCATCCGGTCCCCGCAAAAATAGTAAGCGGTCAGATCTCCGCAGTGCTTGATGATATCGGGACAGATGCCGTGAAAATCGGAATGCTGCATTCAGCGGAGATCATTAAAACTGTAAAAAACACGCTTCGGAAGTATCATATTAAAAGCATCGTGCTGGATCCGGTAATGGTGGCTACATCAGGTGACAAGCTGTTGCAGGATGAAGCCGTTGAAACTTTAAAACAGGAGCTGATCCCCATTGCCCGCGTAATCACGCCAAATATTCCGGAAGCTGAAATTTTGCTGGGCAAAAAGATCCGGTCGCAAGAAGAACTGGCTGTTATGGCACGGGAATTATCCCTGAACAGTAACGTATCCGTATTGTTAAAGGCTGGTCATCTGACAGGTGATGAACTTACTGACATTTTTTATAATGCCGAGGACGATCATATGCTGGAATTGAAATCAGAAAGGATAGTCACAAGAAATATACACGGGACCGGCTGTACATTATCTTCGGCTGTAGCCTCTTTTATCGCTCTGGGTTATCATCTGGATGATGCTATCAGAAATGCACATGATTACATTCACGGAGCCATTAAAACAGGAGCAGACTACACAACCGGAAAGGGGCATGGCCCTGTGCACCACTTTTATAAATACTGGGAATAATGGACTTTTTGAAACCTGCTGGACCATTTACAAATAGGTTATGGATGACTGTTGAACCGGATTTTGAGCAAATCCTCAAATGTCCCTATGTCGGGAGACTGGCAGACGGAACGCTGCCGCACAGCTGGTTTGCCCACTACCTTTCACAGGATGTACTGTACCTTATTGATGATTCAAGAGCGCTCGCCATCACTGCTGCACGGGCTTATAATCCTGATGAAATGTATTTTTTTCTGCAACTGGCGAAAGACGGACTGGATATTGAACGTGCGCTGCATAATGATTTTTTAAAATATTTTGCGATACCTGAGGCTCATGAAAAATCACCGGCTTTTCACGCATACACGGATTTTTTGCTTGACCATGCCTTTCACGCTCCCTATCCGGTTGCTGTGACCGCTTTATTGCCATGCTTCTGGGTTTATTTTAATACAGGAGTTTATATTTTTAACAATACAGTTTCTGACAATCCCTATCAGAAATGGATCGATACATATTCGGGTGCCGAATATATGGAATATACACAACGTTTTATTGGGATAACAGAGAATATTGGACAAAAAGCGGAATCCAAAATAAGCAAACAAATGATCGATACTTTTGCGGAAGGCACCAAACATGAATTCATGACATTAGAAGAAGCTGCTCATCATTAAAACGATTAAAATATTTTGTACTTATTGAAATATGCAGCCGTTATTTAGAGCAGGAAATAGCCATAATCAGCCCGGAATTTTTGATACCTGTGGGGTATCATGCGACAAAATATGTTTTCAGTCATTATTGCAATGAAAGCAATTTATCAATAGATAGTGCCGGGAAGCTGTTTTACTGTGGAGGAATAAAAATTTATCCTTTGCGGCATCCCAGCTCAGTTCTTTATTCACCCGCCTCTACACAAAACATGAAACATAATTTTATGAAAATTCCTGTTTTCAAAGCTAACTGTAAATGGTATCCGGTTTGCCCGATGAAAAGATTTTATGAAGAAGGTAAACTGGATCAAAAGTGGATTGAATTGTATTGCAAAGGCAACTGGGAAAGTTGTGTACGGTATCACATGGAAGAAACAGGAGCGTTTCATCCCGACAATATGCTGCCCGATGGTAGTATGGATGAAGGATTACGATAAAATAATATTGCACCACATGATTTCCACAATCTCAGGAAAGAAATCTGTCTATTCCTTCCGAAGCCACTTTTGCATCGGCTATTGCCGTAACTGCGTCCAGATTCACATTTACAATGTCCCCACCGGCAAATACTTTTTGAATTGAAGTCATTCCCATTTCGTCCACCTTTACTTTTTTTCTTTCAGTAAATTCAAGTTCTTCAAGCAGGTGATCAGGAATAAATGAAAAATCCGGAACCTGTCCAATGGCCTCAATGATCATGTCTCCTTCCAGAAACATTTCTTTTTCTTCATAAAAAGAAGGAGCAAATCTGCCCTCCCCGTTAAATACAGATTTAACTTTTTTACACAGAAGTCCCTTAACATTCCCGTTATTGTCCAAAATCACTTCTTTTGGCCCCCACGCAGGATTGAACTGTATCTTTTCTTCCCGTCCTTCTCTTATTTCTTCTCTGGTCGCCGGCATTTCATCCCAATCTTCAAGTGAAACGGTTTTAACTGCAGCATTTTCTCCGGGATGCTGGATATTTTGCAGTCGCAATGCTTCACGGGCAACATCAAGGGCTACGTTTCCACCGCCGATGACTATTATTTCTTTCCCCACCTTTCGTGGCTTTCCGATTTTATTATCGCTCAGAAATTCCAGGGCTAGTTCACATTTTTCGTAATTATTGACTTTTGTGGACCGGCTTTTGGTATTTCCTGTTGCTATAAAAACAGCATCATTCCCTTTCAGAAGGTCCTCAAACATTACATCTTTACCTATACGGGTGTTGAATATGAATTCAACACCCAGTGATCTTATATAATGAACATCTTTATCAATGCTTTCCAGAGGTAACCTGTAGACAGGCGGACCTGTTCTCATGGTACCCCCGCCACCGGGTAAAGCATCGTATACCTGAACATTATGCCCTTTTAATCTGAGGAAATAAGCCACGGATAAACCACCCGGACCGGCGCCGATAACGGCAACCCTTTTACCGGTAGCTGTACCCGGATTCAATTCCAATGCTGTTGCAAAATCTTGTATCGTATCTGCTGCATATCTTTTCAGCCATCTTATTGACAATGCTTCTCCTCTGATACTCAATGAACAGGCATCTTCGCAATAGGCCATACACACTCTTCCGCAGATCGAAGGAATGGGATTGTCTTCATAGATCTTTTTTAACGACTCTTCCGGTTTGTCCTCATATATAGCTTGTATATAGTCAGAAATTTTAAGATGTGCCGGACATGCCTCTTCACATAGTTTACATTCCAAACACCGGGACGCTTCTTTCCGAGCTTCTTCTTTGTTATAACCTATTACCTGCTCAATAAACGAAAGTTTCCGTTTTTCAGGAGCAATTATTGGCATCGTGACCCTTTTGGGTTCAAATAAAGCATATTTAAGATCTGAAACAAAGCCATCATAATCCCTTTTGCGATGAGACAAACTTGCTTTCAGTACTGAATATTTTTCAGAAGAAACATATTTTTCAGGTTCTGTTTCCTGGTCTTTGGGAATAAACACAAAAGTTTTCGGGTCAAAATGAATATGGAAATAATCCCTGGTAAGCTTTAGCGAACCTGGAGGACAAATATCAATACATAATCCGCAAAAACAACATCTGCCGTAATCTACCTGTGGCCTTTCATTTTTGCACCCGGACTTGGATTCCAATTCCGGTATTTTTATCATTTGAATAGCCTGGTTGGGACAAATATCTGCACAATTGCCGCAACCTGTGCACTTATCCCATTCATTCAGATGAAATCCCCTGTATCTCATGGAAGGTTCTTTCAGTTCAAAAGGATACCTGATCGTCTTTGGTTTAATAAAGAGATATTTAACTGCTTTAAAAGGTTTCAGTGCACTAATGCTTATCATTTGACTTCCTCCATTATTTTACCTGTCAATTTCAGGTGCTGTGATATATAAACTGATCATGATATTACCAACATCGGCAATACTTTCATTTTCCAGTGCTTTCTCCAGTATGGTCAGTCCATGATTATAGGAAGGTGTTCTGAAATGTGCCCGATAGGGCTTATTTTCGCCGTTGCTCACCAGATAAAGGCCCAGTTCCCCTCTTGATGATTCGCATCTTACATAAGCCTCATTATCCGGAATATTCCATTTGAAGGGGTTGGGAATTTTATTATAGACTTCTCCTTCCGGCATTTTATCCAGCAGTTTCAAGATCATGCGGACACTTTCGATCATCTCATCCCGTACAACCCAGATTCGTGAGTAAGCATCTCCGCCCGTTCTTACTGGTATTTCCCAGTCTACCTGATCATAAGCTGCATAGGGTTCAATTTTTCGAATATCCTGCTTCATGCCCGTAGCCCTGAGCACTTGTCCTACAGCACCCATTCTCTTGGCTTCTTCATGGGTTATTTTCCCTATATCTTTGGAACGTTTGTAAAATATACGGTTATTAAAAAATGTGTCATCGTAGTCGGGTACACAACTCCCGATCGTATGCAATGTATTTATAATTTTATCTTTAAATCCTTTCGGGAAATCACGTCTTACACCACCGGGCCAAATGTAGATGTGATATACCCTGCCTCCTGTAATCTCTTCAAAAAGGTCCAGCACCAGATCGCGATGATACATTGCCCAGTTTGCAACTGTATCAAAACCCAGCATATTGGCATATGCCCACAAACCAAATAAATGGGAACCAACCCTGGCAAGTTCGAGGTAAATGCTTCTAATAAACTGTGCTCTTTCAGGAACCTCAATTCCGGCTAATTTTTCAACTGCCATGGCATATATCAGTTCCATGTGATCGGGTTCCACAACATTTATCCGGCAGACCAGAGGAAAATTCTGTATCCATGTTCTCTGTTCCATAAGCTTTTCGAATCCGCGATGAAGAAAACCGGGATTGGCAGTTGCTTTAACAATACGGTCCCCTTCAACATTCAGGGTAATGCTGAAATTACCCACCATTCCGAGATGCTGCGGACCAAAATACAACTCGAGTTCTCTCATTTCCTCCCTTTTTTGTCTTCAACAAAAGGAATCTTATCAAAAACATCCTGCACATATTTTCGTGTATCGAAGTCTTTTCTGAAAGGAGGTATTTCATATTCTCTTTCAAGCAAAAGTGGTATTAGTCTTGGATGTCCCTTAAAATTTATACCGTAAAGCTCATGTAACTCACGTTCATAGGGTTCGGCATTTTCATAGATGCTCATTACCGTAAGCAATTCCGGTTTTTCCCTTGCTATTTTTGTTTTAACCAGTATATTCATTTTTCCTTTCTCACTATCCTCGGTATATGCAGAAATTATATAAACAAGTTCCAATTCATTATCTTTTATCCAGTCCACACATGATATGAGTGCCAGGTGGTTATATCCGTTCCTGTTCAGGGAGCTTAAAATAGTAATGACCGAATCCTTTTTGCAACTGATAGTCAGCCTGTGTTCATCAGAAATTTCTACCAGAATATCGTCAAAATATGATAAAAGGTTTTCTTTAAGCGATGTACCTGTATGATTCATTATTTACATTTTTTTGCTTGAAAACAACGGTGGCCATTCCAGTTTTCCCAGTATTTTTTCCTGGTTTTCCCTGTAATAGTGATAATCTTCTCTGTATTTTTTATAACCATCTGCCATTCCTTTATCAATTAATGTCCATAAATGGGTTACAGCAACAAACACGGCCTCCGGTCGGGGCATGCACCCGGCAATCCAGCCATCGATAGGTATATATTTATCCAGGTGCTTAATGGTGTTATAGGAATCCCAGTACATTCCCCCGTTTATGGGACATGATCCGAATCCCACCGTGAACTTGGGCTCAGGCATTTGTTCATAGGAACGGATAATGGGTCTTAATGTCTTTACCGAAACGTATCCTGTAATTAAAAATAAATTGGCCTGTCTTGGAGTGGCAACCGGAATTACACCAAATCTTTCGGCATCCCAGCGGGCGGTTATGGTAGGGGGTATTTCAATTATTCCACAACCCGTGCAAAAATACAACGCATGAAGCGAATATTTCTGTCCCATTTTACCCGGCGATTGAAGCCATTTCCCAAGTTTGTTTCTATCCATAAGCAATCCGTTTTAAAAAATTCTAACCGGTTACTGAAACAATGATCAATCCTGCAAATGCCAGTAATGCCGGCCATCTCCATAGAAATTTGATTGCCTGTTCTATTCTGAAACGCGGGGTTACTGCATTTACAAAAAGAAGAATAATAAACACTATGAGCATCTTTAAAAAGAAATATCCCGGATTTTCGGCCCCGCCCAAAAACAAGTTTGTAAACAGGGATAAGCTGATAAATACATTAAAAGCATGCTGTATAGTAGCAAGTGCTAAAAATTTACCTCCGTATTCGATCATTGGTCCTGATGAAATTTCCTGTGGTGCCTGAATCAATTCAAAAGGTCTTAAATCCAATATAGCAGGAAGGATTAATATATAAGCAATTCCTGATAACAATAACGGCAGGTGTTGAAAAGACCATCCTGTTTGGAGTTGCATGTTTACTATATCAACTATCGAAATGGTATTAAAATGTGTCATGACAGTAAGAAGAATGAGTAATAAAGGAAGCTCATAGCCGAAGGCTAAAAGAAATTTTCTGGATATCCCGATACTTGTAATGGGATTGGCTGCTTCACCACCACTTAATGCCAATCCCAAAGGCGCAATAAGCATGCAGTAAAGGATAACAAGCAACCCGCCCGAGCTGCTTAACGGACACATTTCCCCCAATGGAAGAAATAACAGCACAACAACAGACCCGGACAGAGAAAAAATGATGCCAAAATTAAATAATTTCCCGTGACTCATACTTGTCTGATTAAACAGTTTGATGATATCTATAACCGGTTGAGCAATAGGTGGTCCGTAGCGCCAGTGAATTCTTGCCATTATTTTTCTTGATAATCCAAGAAAAAACAATCCGATGATAGCTGCTAACAAAATGATGATTATGATCTCGAGTATCGTATTCATTACCATAACTCCCAGTTTATTTGAATAAATATTAATAGTGCCAGAAACAGAATGATATAAATGACGTAATGTCCGACATCTCCCGTATAAATACGCCGTATTCCATTGCCTGTATTTTTAATGCTCCGGGCAAGACTCATATAAAAATCATCGATAAAATCTTTCAAATACGGACTGATCATTCTGCATAAAGGATCATAAAAATTTACTGAATAGTTATACTTATCCTTCGGAACTGTTGTACCGGCTGCATAATTATCGTACTGACCAATCACTGTTGATTTCTTACTTACTTTAAATATCAGCCATACCATGATTCCTATCACCAAAACTGCAGTAAATATGTTAAGCATATTTATTGTACCTGTATCCGAAGCAATCCCCCATATATTTATTGTTAACGGTTCCATACCAAAACCCGATTCAATGGAATTAATAACATGCAGCGGCAGTCCGGGAATAATACCAAAAAATATAATTGCAAGAGAGAGGATTACGATTGGTAATTGCATAGAAAATGGAGCTTTTTTTATCTTTTCGTATTTTTCAGGAAGCTGACCCAGGAACATATTGTGTATTAATTTATAACTGTATAAAATTGTTCCCCAGGTACCCAATAATGCTGCAAATGCCAGAAATGGAGAATTGTTAAGTATCAACGTTTTATAGATCAGCCATTTTGAAACAAATCCGTTCGTTAAAGGAACCCCTATCAGTCCGCATATACCGATCAATCCTCCAATAAAAGTGACAGGCATCTTTTTGATCAATCCTCCCAATGAATTCAGATCCCGCACTCCGTTCGTCCGGTATTCAACTGCTCCGACAACCATAAAAAGAAGGGATTTAAAAATGGCATGGTTAAAAAAGTGAAACATGCCACCTGCCACACTTTCACTTGTACCGTATGCAATTCCTAAAATTATATATCCTGCCTGTGCTATGGTTGACCATGCCAGAAGTCTTTTGGCATCATCCTGAAGCAAGGCAATAAAAGTCGGTATAAGAATTGTAATTACTCCAATAATTGAAATTATATACCGGACGCTTAAAATACCTTCACCCAGATTCAGAAAAACATTGATTTGGATGATCACAAATATTAACAAAATGATACCGTATGTACCAATTTTTATTAGTATACCGGAAAGAACAGAACTAAATGGAGAGGGTGCTTCTGAATGTGCCGGAGGAAGCCAGACATGAAGTGGCCATATAGCATTCTTTACTCCAAACGCAATAAAAAACAGAATAATAATAAATAAAATATATCCCGATGAAGCATTATTAAGGAGTCCGGAAAGTTCTGTATAAACCAGCGTATCGTAATGTAAATACAATGATACGATACCGACCAGCATAACCACAGAGCCTGTTACAGACATTATGATGTACTTCATCCCGGCGCTAATCGCCGGGCCACGATTGTAACTTATAAGAAGGAATGTGCTCCATGACATAATTTCCCAAAAAATATAAAATGAGACCAAATCCCCGGACAATACAATTCCGATCATACTTGCAATGACCAGCAACATCATGGAGTAGTAGAAATCTGTGTTTCCTCTTTTTCTTATATAATTTAAAGAGAAAATAATTGAAAATAAACCTATAACAGCAATGGTAACAGCAAAAAACCATGAAAATGTATTTACTCTTAAAACAAATGGAAAATCTAAAAATCCCGTATAATAAATTTCCCGGGAAGAAACATTATAAAAACAAGCTGCAATAACTGCCAGAGCGAGGGAAATAAATACAGCAAAAATATCTCTTATTTTTTGTGATATTTTTCCTAAAAAATAAGTGATTAAAGCACCCCCAAAAGCAATAGCAAGCAAAATTATCAGATTCATGGCATAACACTTTTGATATAGTCAGCTCTATTCAATAATTCTGAAGCAGATGATACCAACACATCTGTTATCAGTTTTGGATATATTCCAATCACCACTATGAATCCCGTTAAAATGAAAATAGGTATTAAAATACTCAGTGGAGCTATCTCCCGTTTTTGGTTCTGCGTATTTTTTTCTTCTTTAAAATAGAGGGCCTGTACAACCCTGAAATAATAAGCACCTTCGATAACAGTTGCCAGAAGAATGAAAAAGATCAACACTGTATACAACATCTCCTGTTCGAATAATGCTGCCTTCACGATCATCAGTTTACCCGGAAAACCAATAAATGGAGGCAATCCGACAATAGAAAATGCTCCAATGGTGAATGCAAGAGCAGTATAAGGCATTCTTTTCCCCATACCTTCGAAGGAAGAAATATTCATCGAACCGCTCCGGTATATCATATATCCTGCAGCAAGGAACAGTAATGACTTCCCTAGTGTATGACTTACCAGTTGAAATAATCCTCCGGTAATCCCGTAAGATGAAGCTATAGACAGAGCAAAAAGCATGAGACCGATTTGTCCGATACTTGAATATGCAAGCATCCTTTTTATGTTTTCCTGACAGAAGGCGCATAATTCACCTATTAATAATGTGATCACCCCTAACAACATAAGGAAGGTCAGTATACTTGAAGCGCCAAATAATGTAAATACAACTCTAATCATGGCATAAAGACCCACTTCAATGGCTATTCCTGATAAGACGGCGCTTATAGACGAGGGTGCAGAGGAATGTGCATCCGGCAACCAGGCATTTAATGGGAAGATTGCAGCTTCTACTCCGAAGCCGGTAATGAATAAAACCAAGGGAACAAAAATTGAAACGGAATGAACCGACTTGATGTTACCGGCAAGGTCAGCCATATTAAGTGTTCCAAATTGTCCATAGAGCAATCCGATACCCATAAGTATAAGGCATGATCCAAGAGCCCCCTGAATAAGATATTTTACAGCAGATTCGATGCTTGTTTTGTCTCCGAAATAAGCCACCAGTGAATAAGAAGAAATACAAAGGATCTCAAAAAAAACAAAGAGATTAAATATATCGCCGGTAAGTACCACTCCCGTAGCGCCGGTTAGCAGCAACAAATAAAGAATATGATACTTTTCCTGATCCTTCTCTTTGATATAATCAAATGCATAGATCGAAACCAAAAACCCGACAAGTGCAATAAGAACCGTAAATAAAATTCCTATCGGACCTGCAACAAGATTAATGCCGAAGGGAGGAACAAAACCTCCTATTGAAACATGAACAGGTTGTTCCAAAACACGGGGAAATAATCTCAGGGAAACAATTAGGTTAAAGAACAGTGCAACAAAAGGAATGAATTTTTCGATTTTCTTTGAGATGAATCCGAAAAACGGAACCACAAATGCAAGGCCTAATGGTATTACAATTAAAAGTACCGGATTTACCATTTTTGTTCATTTATTTTCCGTAAGTTAAGGGTGCCGTGATGTTTGTATAATTTAACCGCTAAAGAAATGGCTAATGCCAATATGGCAACTCCAATTACAATAGCAGTCAGTACTAAAGCCTGAGGTACCGGATCAACCATCTCATTTGCCTTCAGACCCGGTTTTGAGAAAACAGGAGCAGTTCCATCCCTGATATAGCCAATCGTTATAAGAAACAAGTTTATCCCTGTATCAATAATACTCAATCCGATTATGACCTTAATCAGGTTCTTTTTGACTAGCACAATATATAATCCTATAAAAATCAAGCCAAAAGCGCCGATATAATAAATGTATTCACTTAAAAAAGTCATTAACTCTTTTGAATTAAGTTATCAATAATGCCAGCTAATTCCGAACCCACTTTCAATCCGATTGCTATATAAACTATGGGGATAATACCCGCACTCAACAGCTCAGCAGGTTCACCTTTGGGCAGAAAATTAAAAAGAAAATCCTGCCCTATTGCCAGCCCAATTATTCCTACTGCGATAAAGGTTAACCCACCTATCATTTCGACTGTTTTGCTCAGGTTTTCTTTTATTCTTTTATTACTACAACCCAGATACATAAGCAGAAAAGCGGAAGCGATGATCGCCCCACCCTGAAATCCGCCTCCGGGAGTAAGATGTCCGTGAATAAAAATGTAAGTGCCTACAAGCAGAATGACGGGAAATAAAAAACGGCATCCAGTATATACAATCAGACTTGCCGCTTCAACTTCTCTGTTAACGCTATTTTTTCTGAATGTGCCGATAACTGCTCCCAAACCTATAGTTGCCGCAAAAAGTACGGTGATTTCCCCTAATGTGTCAAATCCGCGGTACCCAACCACAACTGAAGTTACAATGTTTACAGAACCTGTTTCCTCTACTCCTTTATTAATAAAGTGATCTCCGATTTTTGTTTTCGGTATACCGAAAGGTATTTC
Source organism: Bacteroidales bacterium (assembly GCA_016936215.1). Taxonomy (GTDB): domain Bacteria; phylum Bacteroidota; class Bacteroidia; order Bacteroidales; family UBA10428; genus JAFGPL01. Next base: position 9,118 of record JAFGPL010000020.1, on the reverse strand, counting down.
CTTTAAAGATAGTGTAATACCTCCGGCAATTATTAGTAATAATAAGATAACAAAAAGCTTTCTCATTCTTCAAATCGTTTTGTTCTTTTAACTGCAATTACAAATATCCCTGTTACCAATGCAGCACCAATAGCTGCTTCGGCCATAGCTACATCGGGAGCCTGAAGAAAATAAAACAAAACAGCGGCAATTAAACTTACAATACATGCAGCAATTACTGCACTGATCAAATCTTTAAAAATTAATGCTGCAATCGCTGATACAATCATCAACAATACAAGTATGGTTACGATTATTAGCATACCTACTCCTGATATCCTTTAAATTCTTTCGTTTTATCCACTATGGATTTATCACATAATGAAATCCCGCTCTTTCTGGAAGCCCTTCCCAGCGCATGACTTGAAACAGGATTGGAAATAAGAACAAATACCACTATGATCAATGTTTTCCAGAACCATTCGGGTTGCATGATGCCTACTCCGATTATGGTCAAAAAACTACCCAATGTGGTACATTTGGTACCTGCCTGAACCCTGTTATAAACATCCGGCATCCGGAAGACGCCAAGGCTGCCTATAAAGAGAAAGAGAGCTCCAATACCGGTTATGATCACGCCGAAAATATGCATAATTTATATTCCTTTTTCCAGATATCTTGCAATTGCTATGAGTCCTACAAAAGATATTATTGAATAAACCAGGGCAACGTCTAAATATATGTATCTGTTAAAAACATAACCAAGCAATACAAGCAAGGCAACAGAAACTGTAGTTGCTGTATCCATTGCAATTGCCCTGTCGGCTGCTGTAGGTCCTTTCACCATACGAATGATGCACAGGATCATTCCAATGCTGATAACAGCTATAAAAATCAATTCTGTCATGACACCCTGATATTAGTTATCATTCATAAAAGCATTTTATTTGTATATTCAAATAATACGATTATTTATTTAAAAAAATTATTCCTTTTGTTGCTTGTCAGTGACCAAATTTTTAACCCAATGATTAAGTACTTTATAACATACCATTGTTCCTTCTCTTCTGCTTTCGATAATGCCTGCATTTTTAAGTATCTTAAGGTGTTGCGAAATAGTAGATTGTGGAATCATTAAATTTTTTTGGATCTGTGTAACATTGCATTCGTTATTGATCAGTCCCTTCACAATTTGCAACCGCATTGGATGTCCCAAAGCCCTCATACATTCTGCAAGTTGTTCAAAATTTCTATCCAATTTCTTTATTAATAAATGTTTCACGCAAATATGACCTTCAGATATTTTTCGAATCTTGCCCCGATAATCTTTGTAGCTTCTTCTATATTGTCGGTTTTTACATTTATCCAGTGAATTAAAAGTTTGTCATCATCAATGTCTAATGTAAAAGTACCCGGAGTAAGGGTAATTGAATTGGCAAGAATCATTTTTGCCAGATCCTGTTTCAGTTCTGTTTTAATAATGATAATTCCAGGCTTAATAGGCATTTTAGGATGTATTACCCGATAAGCCACATCAAGATTGGCTATGATGATTTCTTTAAAGAGGATGATGATATAAATGCACAAAAAGATAATCTTTTTTACAGTAACTTTTGGAAATCCTATTATTTGAAAGGTGCTGTATAATGTAAGGGAAAGTATAAAGCTCACAATAATTCCTGTAAATAATTCCTGTTTTTCAAAGCTCAACGTAAGGGTCATCCATATAACCATCAAAATAACAAATAAATAGATTAAATATATTATGGAATGAATCCCACTCTGTTTTTTTTTCATTGAATTTCTTTTTGAAAGACGATTCGTCATTTACAGAATTTATTGTTATATATTTCACAAAGGTATATGGATTATTAATGAATTTTCAAAACAAAATCAACATTATTTTTATACAAAAAACTAAATACTTGCGATGAAGAAGTCTGCCTTAAAAGAATATGATTGTTTTTATTTTATCTCATCACCGATGTCATGTCAACTGTCTTGCTGATCCCGATTTATCAGGAGAAATATTTCAATGTTTGTAGAAATAGATGTTTCGCTAGCGCTCACCATAACAAAGTATGCTTGACATTACATTAGCTAAGCGTCACTGATAAGATCATATTCAATAAACCTCCGGTGATTAATGCTGCAAGGATCATTATCATTGTGGACTTTAACATGTCCACAATTCCCAGCTCTTTTATAAGTACTGCAAAAGTTGCTACACAGGGAAAATACATCGATAAAACTACTGAGGCTACTACAAGTTGTTTTAAAGTCATGTCTAAAGGTATGAGCATCCCCAAAGCCAAATCTTTACGCAGAAATCCCATTATCAATGCTCCTGCCGCTTCTTCAGGCAATCCTAATACATGAATAAATACAGGAGCTGTTATTTTTCCGACAAATTGCATAATACCGAAGGAATAAAGGAGGTTGGCAATTAAAACTCCAAGTAATACAAATGGTACAGCTTCTTTAATGAACCATTTTAATCGCATCCAAGTTTTTTTTATTATTCCCCGGATATAGGGTATCCGATACGGTGGAATTTCCACGAATATCTCGGGTGATGTCCCTTTTACAATCCGCTTTAGCAATAATCCGGTCACAAACCATACAATAAATAATGTACCGAATACAATACTCAGACCTTTCGCTCCATATGGGCCTAAAAGTCCGAAAAGCATTGCCTGCAATGCCATACAGGGTACTGCTATAGACATTATTGTTGCTGCAATAAATTTTTCCTTTCTGGTTTCCAGTATTCGCGTGGCTAAAGCTCCGGGAACATTGCAACCCAAGCCCAAAAGCATAGGTATTATGGCAAGACCATGAAGCCCCATTTTGTGCATGATGTTATCCACCATAACAGCTACACGAGGCAGGTAACCTGAATCCTCCAAAAATGCAAGGACCGTGTAAAATGCAACTACATAAGGCAATACAGCACCCAGTGGAACGAAAAGGCCAGTAGTCAGTAAGCCGAATGACTGCCCGTAATCTATGGTCCCGTTTATAAGCTCGCCAATAAGTAAATCATGCAGAACTTCCTGACCGATCAACCACTCCGAGAGTTTAATCATGAGCGGTGACCAGACTTTTTCAAAAAATGGTTCAAACAAATAATTGATCAGACTTTCTCCAATGAAGCGAATTATCATGAATACTGCCAGCAAAACCAATAGTAATATCGGGATGCCGGTTATGGGCCTTACGGAAACATCGCGCAGCTTTTCAGAAAATGTATGTTGCCTGTATTTTATTTCCTGAACCTGATCAATTATTTTTCCGATCTCATTCCATCGTTGCATATCATCAAAAACAAATTCTGAAGTCCGCGCATTAATAATCTTATCAATAAGCTCTTTAATACCTTCGCCTGACAAGGCACAAGTTGCGACACATGGAACATCAATAATCTGTTCGAGTTTCTTTGTGTCAATGGAAATGCCGGTATGTTCAGCTTCATCATAAAGGTTCAGGGCAATTATCATTGGTTTTTTCTGCCGGATCAATTGAAGGGTAAGATTTAAGTTACGTTCAAGATTGGTTGCATCGATAACCTGAATAAAAACATCGCCCTCATTAAGCATTTCAATTGCTACCTCTTCGGCCCCGCAAGTGGGTTCAAGAGAATAAATACCTGGTACATCAATTAATTCAGCCCTTTTACCTGCCAATATGATATATCCCTTGGTAAAATCTATGGTAGTACCAGGATAGTTGGATGAAATGACATCGACACCTGTCAGTCGATTAAAAACCACACTTTTGCCCACATTAGGATTACCAATTAACAGGATTTTCATGTGCCGTTCTATTCATTTCACTTGCACCATTATTTTCTGTGCCATACCATATCCTATTGCAATTTCAGTATTCCCGGAACGGATTATCACAGGACCTTTCATCCATTGACCACTTGTTTTTATTATTTCTTTTCCTGTCCGAATTCCTAACAGATCCAGTTTTTGAATTAAACCATATCCACCATTAATAGCTGTAATAATTCCTACTTTACCAACAGGCATTTTATTGAGTGAGATCATTTGTTTGTTATAATAGTTTAACCGTTTACACTTTGAACTTTAACATCTCATTGATTGAATCTGAAATTTCATCAAAAGCATCAATTATTGTTTTGTTAGGTTTGCTGTATACAGTAGTTCCATTATCGGAAACTTCAGCAATTTCCATTACCAGCGGTATCTGTCCCAACAACCTCATCCCGAATTCATTGGCCAGTTTTTCCCCACCGCCTTTACCAAACAGGAAATATTTCTCATCGGGATGCTGTTCGGGAGTGAACCAGGCCATATTTTCAACTACCCCCAGCAAAGGTACCTGTAAATTTTGATGGGTGAACATGGCAGTAGCTTTACGTGCATCCGAAACAGCCACATCCTGCGGTGTTGTCACGATTATGGCACCTGCAAGCGTAAGTTTCTGGATGGTCGTTAGTTGAATATCACCTGTGCCCGGAGGAAAATCAACAATCATGAAATCAGCTTCTCCCCAATCGGTATCACTGAACAATTGTGTTAACGCGTTTGAAACCAGTGGACCACGCCAGATTAATGATTGCCCCGAAGGGACTAAAAAACCAATGGAAAGCAATTTTACACCAAATTTTTCAATCGGTTGAATTACTTCTTTTCCATCTTTTAAGTCTACCGTGAGCTGTTCATTTTGTACCCCAAACATCATGGGTATCGATGGCCCATACAAATCGGCATCCGCAAGGGCAACTTTAAATCCTTTCCGTGCCAGCGAAACTGCAAGGTTTGCTGCAATCGTCGATTTTCCAACACCACCCTTTCCCGAAGCAACAACAATAATATTTTTTATACCCGGCAATTCTATTTTCTCAAAAACTTTCTGGTTCATAACATGTTGTTATAAATGCACATATGTCCGTATCATAAAAATTTTGTTATTTATAAAAATCATCTGCAAAAATCACAACAGGTTTGTATCCTTTATAATCTTTACTGTCAATTCTCATATATGATATAATTATTAATAAATCGCCTACCTGTACTTTTCTTGCGGCAGCACCGTTTAGAATAATATCATGGCTGCCTCTTTTCCCCTTAATGACATATGTCTCAAACCGCTCTCCATTATTAATATTCAACACATGCACCTTTTCATATTCAAGCAGCCCCGATTGAAGCATCCATTCCTCATCTATCGTTATGCTGCCGGTATAATTCAAATCAGCACCTGTAACTCTTGCTCTGTGAATTTTTGATTTTAATAATTCTATTTCCATTAGAAATTGTTATCATAAAAGAAATACATTCCTTTCAAACAATAATTTTTTATTCAAAATTAATCTAAATAATTTTATAATGAACAAAAGTTCATTTAATTTTGATCATTTCTTCTTCAAGAACAAATGCACATCTATAAGAAAGCATATTCTTTTTTATTTATGATCGGAATAGCTTTGTTGCTTTTCAATTTTGTGTTATTGCTTTGCCGAATAAATATTACACAGTTTTATATCCTGACTTTTTGCAGCATCATACTTTATGTTTTCATAATTGCATTTTTTCGGATTCCCGAAAGGATCATCATTCCTGACGAAAAACTTATTCTTTCACCTGCCGATGGTAAAATAATGAACATCGATGATGTGTTTGAAGATGAGTATTTAAAGGCATACTGTAAAAAAATCTCTATTTTCATGTCGGTTTTCAATGTACATCAGAACCGGATACCGGTAAGCGGCAAGGTAACCTATTTAAAGCATCATCCGGGCAAATACCTGGTGGCCTGGCACCCGAAATCGAGTCTGAAAAACGAACGTAACTCTTTGGTAATTGAAACTTACGGTGGACAGCAGGTCCTGATCCGTCAAATAGCGGGTAAAGTGGCACGGCGTATTATATGCAACCTTAAATCAGGTGATACCGTTAAGCAAGGTGATGAACTGGGTTTTATCATGTTTGGTTCTCGTGTGGATGTATTTTTACCTTCAGATACACAAGTATTTGTTAAACTGAATGATAAAGTAAAAGGTACTGTCACGGTACTTGGTCATTTATAATTAATTTAAATTTATTCTAAATAAGCTTGTATTTTGAAAATATTTTCATTAAATTTGGATAAAACTTAACAAATTACACGAAAGATTTTACATTACTTTGATATAGAAAACAAAACCATATTGATAGAATAGATACATGCAAAACATTGTGGCAGATTGGCAAAACTTACAGAAAACAGAATTATCAGAAAAATAATTATTGGAGGGATTAAAAATGCAAGCACCTGTTAACTTATTTAAGAATTCTGACTGGCAGGATGCTCTTGAATATCCGAATGGTACTAAAAAAAGAGTTTTACGTGACGAAAATGGTGCAAAGACTATTTTGCTCAAATTACCTGAAGGATTTTACATGGCTCCTCACGCTCATGTTACTGCCGAACAACATATTTTAATGCAGGGTGAATATATAAGTGAAGGAAAAAAGTACCATGCAGGAACATACCAGAAATTTGAAGCCCATGAAAACCACGGGCCTTTTGAATCAAAGCACGGAGCCCTTGTTCTTGTGGTCTGGGACCCCTATCAACCTAATAAATAGAAAACGTTTTGTTAACGTTTGTCCTGCAGATGTAATAATTTCCGATCCGGACCAGCAGGAAAATAATGAACAGTTGCTGGAAAAAAAGAGATACATTCACGTTGAGTGATATATGAAAGAAGAATAAAATAAATGTCGACTGTTAAGAAACTGACAGAATCTGTTGAACTCCTTAAAAAGCGAAGAAACGCCATCATCCTTGCTCATGTTTACCAGCAGGGTGAAGTGCAGGAAATTGCGGATTATGTTGGCGATTCATTGGATCTAAGCAGAAAAGCTGTTACTACCAGGGCTGATGTAATTGTTTTTTGCGGCGTGCAGTTTATGGCAGAAACTGCAGTCATATTGAATCCCTCTAAGACAGTTATTTTACCTGATAAAAATGCAGGATGTGGTTTGGCAGATTTTGCTACGGGTGAACAAATCATAAAATTCAAAAAAGAACACCCCGGCATAACAGTTGTCAGTTATGTAAACAGTTCGGCAGAAGTAAAAGCCGAATCCGATATTTGCTGCACTTCAGCCAATGCAATTCATGTGGTTAATTCTTTAACCTGCGATTCTGTATTGTTTGTTCCCGACAAAAATTTAGGTTCCCATGTCGCTGAACACAGTAATAAAAAAATTCTTTTGTGGGACGGATATTGCTATGTGCACGAAAATATTACAGTCAACACTCTGGAATCTTTGCAAGATCAATATCCGAATGCCGAAATTATTGTCCATCCGGAATGTCCGGATGAAGTAAGACACATGGCTGATTTTACCGGCAGTACTTCACAGATGTCGCGTTATGTTAAACAATCACATCAAAAAGAATTTATTGTCGGTACGGAAGATAATTTTATATACCGTTTAAAATCCGATAATCCCGATAAACTATTTTATCCGGTTCATACCTTTTGCGAAGGTATGAACACCATTACACTGGAAAAAATTAAAATCGCACTGGAAACAATGGAACATAAGGTTTCCGTTCCGGAAAATATCAGGCAGAAAGCCGAAATTGCACTTGATAAAATGTTAACAGTCATATAAAGTGAACATTTAATAATAATAACTCATGGAAAAATATTTGGTCGCATCATCGGGTAATACATTAGATTCAAAAGTATCAGGAAGATTTGGACATTCAGGATATTTTCTTATTGTAAACCCGCAAAATATGGAATATGAGGTTTTCCCGGGCGTTGGTAATGATGAAAATCAACCCGCTAAAAAATTCATTAACATGGGTATTAAAAAAATCATTGTTGGTAATATCGGACCTTCGGCATATGATGAGGTAACATCATCCGGATGCGCAGTTTACCTTTGTCGTAATATGTCTGGTACTGAAGCAATAAAAAAAGTCGAGAATGGAGATATTTCATTCTTGAAAGAGCCGACATTAAAAGACAGCATACATTCGGTACGAAAAACCGGAAATGACAAACAAGGAGAAGGCCGAGGAGGAGGGAAGTTTTTGGGATCAGATTCACGTGATGGTCAGAGAATGGGCCGGGGAATGGGCCGGGGAATGGGCCGGGGAATGGGCCGGGGAATGGGCCGGGGAATGGGCCGGGGAATGGGCCAGGGAATGGGTGGTGGTAAAAAACATGAAGAAAGATAATCAGATTATTCTGAAAATTAATTTATTTATGGCATATATCATAAGGAATAACTTTATATCAAATGGAATGGTTACTTACTTTTTCACCAACTCATGTGTCATACCTTAACCGCCTCCCCATACCTTCACCGCCTCCGGCTTTGCGACGTTTACCCATTCCTTTCCCAAGTTGCCATTTTGAATTTTCCTTTGATACTCCTTTACATTTTCCCAGTCCACGACCCGTCCTGGGACCTTTTCCTTCAGGACCGGTTCCGTTCATTCGTGGCATAATGATATCATTTATAAATAAATTTAAACAAAAATATACATTTATATGAACTTATGTTCATTTAAAATATATTTTTTCGAATTTTAAAAATTTTCTAACAATCACAGGTATGAAACCCCAAAGCAAGCTTTGGAAAAAGATTCCGCAGTAAATTGCGTGCTATTCAACCCTCCGACTGAAGTCGGGATTACTCCCTTCGGTTGTGAGATAAGTTTTTCGACTTACAGATTTCAGTTCGCTCCGCTTCTGAAACCTGAGTCTCACGAATAAAGTAAGTTCATCCGTGCAATGCGTGACGGATAAACATAAGTAACTTAATTCTCACTAAGGTAGTTGATTGTCTTTTATGTTTGATGATTTATTGTTTTAAGATGAAATCCCCCCATAATACCGTAAATCGGTTCTATTCCTGTTACTTTTCGTGCGAGTTCCAGAATGTTGACAATTCCTGCATGGCCACAACCGTTAACCACAAATAACTCCGTATCGAGCAGCACGGCAAGGGCACTATTATAATCAGGTAAGACAAACCATGTGCAAAAAAACCGGATCCCGGATAATTATCCGTAAGTACAGAAATAGTCAGACTGATAATTTTATTCAAAATTAGTCTAAATAATTTTTAAATGAACAAAAGTTCATTTATTTTTGATT
>JAFGPL010000217.1 GCA_016936215.1 Bacteroidales bacterium | reverse complement strand
TGACAACAGCGGGCCCGAAGAGTACGCCAATGAAAGGGATTGCCACAAGCTGATACAGCCCGCCGGTGCAGCCAACATTACCCTTACTTTTACCTCGTTCAGCACCGAAGAGAATTACGATTTCGTTACCGTTTACGACGGGGCCACAACCTCGGCACCCGAACTGGGAAGGTTCTCAGGAAGCTCACTGCCTCCGGTGATTACCTCCTCGGGGGGAAGCATGATGGTTAGGTTCACTTCCGACGGCAGCGTGACAGCCCAGGGATGGGAAGCTCTTTATGAATCTTCTCAATCATATGAGATTATATCAGAAAAAAGTAGCAGAGCTGATAAAATAAAACGTTATCCAAACTATGATAATATCATTTTCAGCTTATATCCGAACCCTACGAAAGGCAAAATAAAATTGATCTGTGATGAATTGACCGATGAGGATTTGATAATTGAAATTATTAATCCTGAGGGAAAAATATCAAGATTGATGCAAATTGAAAACTATAATGGGTTTACAGAAATAGACTTTTCTGATTTTACTGTGGGGGTATATTATGTAAAAATCTATAATAATGATTTTGTAAAACTTCATAAAGTAATCTATTCAGAATAGATCGGAATCCGATAATAAGATAAAATTCGGTTAAACCATATTGAATTGCAGGTAAAAAAGTTGTCTGAGGTTATTTCAGACAACTTTTTTTATAAGCATAAGACTAAATCACTTTTCATGAACCCGGCCACCAATCTTTTTTATATAATAATATGATATCCTATAACAAGTATTGCCTTTAATCTGGTTGATAATATGTACAACAAACTAAACTTTACCACCCAACTAAAATCTCTCTTGTAATAACTTCCCTGTCTGAGGTAAACCTGATGAAATATACCCCGGGGATCAATCTCTCACCTTCCGCAGACAGGTCAACCTTAAGACAATAATCTCCCTGATGAGTATTGGTATTTTTAAGCAAATGTTTTATCAGCCTTCCCTGCATATCAATTAAATCTATACTAATACAGTTCTGCTCTGTTATGCTGTACAAAATATTGATAAGACTTGTAGCAGGGTTAGGGTATATTACGACCTTCCTTTCCTTTTTTTTTTAATTGATTTATTGTCAGTACCAGAAATTGTTGCAAATTCGGGTGCCAGAAGATAGACTTCACTTCCTGCAAGTAAAAATGCACCAAGCCCGTAATCCTCGAAATTTGCCGGTTTGGTATATGAAAGCGGTTGCCCGTCTGATGGCTGTTTGCCTGTTCCCTGAACATAACCCAGGAAACCGTTAGGGTGCAGGGCATCGTTTACCATGCCGTTCCAGCCTTTAATAACATGAGGCATATAAGTAGCACTGTCGAGTAAGCCATTATTTATCCCCCAGGCAAGACCGTATACGAAAAAGGCAGTTCCCGAGGTTTCTTTTCCACCCCAGTCGGTTTCATCAACAAGACTGGAATTCCAAAAGCCATCTGTTCTTTGCACCTTTATCAGCGCTTCAGACATTTCTTTAAAAGTGGTAATATATTCTTCGTTGTATTCAAGCGTATCGGGTAGAACATCCAGTACCCTCACCAATGCTGCAATGACCCATCCGTTGCCACGCGACCAGTAACAGTTTTTCCCTCCGGGGGTTTCATACGGGGGATCAAAATCTTTGTCCCTCCACCACAGATGTTCATGCTTGTTATAGAGTCCGCTGTCACCATGGTTTTCCTTGGAAAACATGTACATATCGTGCATTTTCCTGAAATAGGCAGTGTCGTTATAAACCACACCGAGCTTGGCGTAAAGGGGCATGGCCATCTGAATGGCGTCAATCCACGACCAGTCGTCTTTTAGGGGACTAGCCACCCTGTAATCAATACATTGCTTGATAGGGGCAATACGTTCTGGTTTTGGGTCTAACAGGTAAAGTTCCACATATGTCTGCCCACAGGCCTGATGGTCACCGTCACGGGTCATTAAATTTCCATAAGTTGGCTCCCATTCGTGGCTTTCGCCCCAGTCAACAGCGTATTGGTAGTAGTTGGTATCTTTTGAAAGATAATAAAGCGCCATAAGGCCTTCGTAGTATGCTGCCCGTGTCCAGAGGTTACTGGGCCTTATCTTGTCGGTTACGATATCCTGTCCCGGGTCTGGCCACTTATCCATAAAATACTTGTTGGCTGTAACCATCTGTTTAAGCACTGTATCTTTTGGCGGAAGCTGCTGGGCATGAACCATACCTAAAAAGCAAACCGAACATAATAATGATAATACAAGAAGCTTTTTCATCATTTTTTGTTTTTTAAATTATCACCAAACATAAAAAAAATTGCCCTTAAAAAAAAGTGAAAGAATGCTGTTTTAGCACAATCAGGGCCTTCGTAACAACACAAAAAATAAAGTATGGGCAGGTTAAAAGCTGTATCCCAAGCCTAAACCGAACCAAAGATGTGATTTACCGGAAAAATGCTTCTCAAATTCATAGATGCTAACAACAGGTACTACCCCTGCTTTAAGAAAAAATCCTCCTTTCTCCCTCTGGTAACGGTAGCCAAGTCTAAAGGGTATATAAAGCGATTCTGATGTTTTCACAATCTCACCGACTAAGAGAGCCATAATGTGTTCATTCTGAATCCCCTTGATATAAGAAAGCCCGGTACCCAGCTCAAAATGATGATTTCTCCCTGATGGCACCAATAAGCTTATCTCAAAAGGAATTCCTGAAATGACGTCATTTACAGGCAGGAAAGCGAGTCCAATTCTTCCGGCAATTTTTAGTTGTGGAAACAGGAACAGCAGGTGATCATAATTGATAGAAAGAGAACCGGAATTACCAAGGATTTCAACAAAAATGGCATTCCTGTCATAAGCATTTTGCCTTGCTGGTTTTTGCGCAAATATGCCACAGGCAAAATGGAACAATATCCCAAAGAATAAAAAAATTCTCATAGGCTTTGTTTTCCTATTAGAGAAATAACCAGGGAGAAAGGTTGCGTTTCCCGGGTATTGATAAATCATGCGGATAAAGGATTGAAATTATTATTCAACATTTTTCATTATGTGCGGCGCTATCCACCACTGGTCTTGCTCTGCCGAGTCCTTCGCCATAGGCTTCGGCCACCGGCGAAAGCGGCTACGCTAAGGCGCAGCAGGGGACTTATCCACCCCCTGCCCCCGACAGCGGGGGACAACTATCCTAAAAAGCCTTTAGGTAAGACCATAAATCCCAAGTTAAATTGTAAATAATTGGTAATAAATACCCTTCGACTTCCCGCCTGCCTAATCCGCCTGAGGCGGAGGAGGGAAGTCGAAGCCTAATGGGCAAATGAAAATTAACTTGCGGATTTAGAGGTTTTCTGACCTATCAGTTGGGGATCAGATTCGTCTGACAGCCCTTTAATTGTAACAGTATTAAAAGTATTTTTAGGCATCTCGCCCGATATTTTCACCGGAACATAATGTTCTCCATATCCCCGGGCAAATCCCTTCTGCACTTTTTCAATCAGCACCGTCTGTTGCTTTCCGACAAGCGACTGGCGGTAATGTAATTTATTTTCCTCCGCTATATCCCTGATTATCTGGCTTCGCTCATGCTTAATCTTTTCCGGTAGGTGGCCGGGCATCCTCTCGGCGCGTGTGCCTTTACGCACCGAGTATTTGAATGTATGCACATGACTGAACCCAACTTCTTTCACCACTTTACAGGTTTGATTAAAATCTTCATCGGTCTCTCCAGGAAAACCAACGATGATATCGGTGGTAAAATTAAAATCGGGGTAGTTGCTTCTGAAACCTTCGATCAGGTTCAGATATTGATGCAAATTATACTGTCTGCGCATCTGCATTAAAACCCGGTCCGATCCGCTCTGGAGGCATAAGTGCAAGTGAGGGCACATTTTGGGGTGCGCGAAAAGTTTGATAAACTTATCGCCAAAACCTTCAGGTTCGATGGAGGAGATACGTACACGAAAATCCCCTTCAAGTTCAAGAATTTTTTCAATCAGGTCTTCAAAGCCGGTATCCTGGTATTCATAGCGGCTTATATTTACACCGGTGAGCACCACCTCTTTATATCCAAACGACACCACCTGCCTGATATTTTGTAAAACATCTTCAACAGGCCTGCTGGAAGCCCTTCCTCGCACCATGGGCACAATGCAATAGGTACAGAAATTGTTACAGCCATCCTGTATCTTAATCATACTACGGGTATGAAACCCTTTTTCAGCAACAGTAAAGTCGAACAGGCTCTGTTTAAGGTCTGACGGATGAAGGATTTCACCCTTGAAATGGGCGTCAACAAGCGAGAAGAGTGAACTTTTACGGTTGTTTTCCACAACATAGGTAATATCACCTCTCTGTTCAAGCAGTTCTTTCTGGTTGTTGACCATGCAACCCGTAACCACCACCACCGAACCCGCATTTCTTCTTATAGCCTGGCTGATGGTGTATTTAGATTTATGGTCGCTGGTGTTGGTGACCGTGCAGGTATTGATTATGTATGCATCGGCCTTTTCGGTAAAAGGTACAATTTTATAACCCGCATTGTAAAAATCCGTGGCCAGGGCATCGGTTTCAAATTGGTTCAACCGGCAGCCCAGGGTTTTAAATGCAACTTTTTTAACCATGTGTTACAGTTTCTTCTGCGTAATTCATTACCAACTTCCCCTGCAATGCAAAATCGGTAGCCGATTCTATCAATACTTCTGCAAAGTTACCTGTCAGCGAGTCATTATCTGATGCAAACCTTAGCACAATCCTGCCTTCGGTGAGCGCCGAAAGATATTCGTTTTTCCTGTCCCTGCCGGTAACCAGCACTTTAAGCTTTTTACCCACCAGGCTTTGGTTGTAAACGATGGTGTGCCTGGTGAGCTCATTGGTAAGTATGTGCAGACGCCTGGTCTTTACCTCGTTGGGTATGTCATCGTCCCAGCGTGAGCTTGCTGCCCCGGGCCTGGGAGAGTATTTGGCAATATAGGCCATGTTGTATTTGAACTCCTCCATTGCCTTGCGGGTGTTTTCGAACTGTTCGTCTGTTTCTCCCGTGAACCCAACAATGATGTCAGTAAATATGGTGGCTTGTGGCAATAACTTTCTGATAACGGTAATTATTTTCCTGTAATCATTAACCGAATATTTGCGGTTCATTTTCATTAGTACTTTATCATCGCCCGATTGTATGGGGAGATGAATTTGTTTTGCCAGGCAATCATACCCAGAGATCACCTCGATCACCTCATCGGTCATATCGCGCGGATGCGGGGAAGTAAAATATACCCAGAATTCTTTGCCGGAGCTATTGCCAAATTCTCCGATTTCCCTTAAAAGCCGGGGAAATGATATTTCCGACCCATGCCTGTCGAGCCCGTAAGAGTTCACATTTTGACCGAGCAGGGTAATGGATTTGTAACCCCTGTTTACCAGGTCCCTTATCTCATCGAGTATTTCGGCAGAAGGCCTTGAGACTTCCCTGCCGCGTGTATAAGGCACCGCGCAAAATGTACAAAATTTGTCACAACCGTTTTGTATGGGAATATAAGCTTCATAGTTAGAATCATAAGTGGGGGTTACATGCCAGAAGTCTTTTATCGCTTCTTCGGGCCTGCCGGCTATCTTAATTTTGCCATTGATAAAATTAACATCCAGACGAGGATTAGTTTCAGGTATAATATCTTTTTCAATTGAGGTGAGTTCCTCATCAACCGGTTGAAGACCTCTTTTAATACTCAAAGGTGTGGTAACACCATATTGAGAGACCATTTCAGGAAACCGAGGGAGTTCTTTCATCTCGAAGATGAGGTCAAACATCCTGAGAAATTTTTCTTTATCGGCCGGTAGCACACACCCGGAAACAAAAGTAATGAGGTTTCTCCTGTTCTTCCATTTGTTCCACTTATGTATTCTTGAATAAACCTTATCTATTGATTTCTGGCGCACAGAGCATGCCAGGATACCCAGGAGACCGGCTTCTTCCTCATTATCTGTCCATCTGTAGCCCATAGATTCAACGACCGTGCGCACACGCTCGCTGTCGGCTTTGTTCATCTGGCATCCCAATGTTACAAGGTGATATTTCATGCAAAAATTTTTCTAAACCCGATATGTTATATCTTAAACCTTTTTAAAAATACACTTCGGTTTTTATCTGGTCAACCGGAAAATGCTGACTTACAAGTATGTCATATACTTCATAAATCATTTCTACGTTGCCGCAAAGATAAACAATTGTTTCAGAACCAACAGGGTTTTTCCGTATGTAATCGGTCACCCTGCCCTTGAATTTTCCTTTATCATCGCGGCTTGTACAGGAAATATACCTTTCGGTAGGATAAAAACTGCTCTCGTAGGTTTCATCTGTGGTGCGCACACCATGCAAAATGGAATAGTCAAGGGCAGGGTAAGAACCTGCCATGCTGTGAAAAGGGGCAATACCGGTACCTGTGCCAATAAAAAGATTTTTTTTGCCCAGGTTGTTTTCATCCAGTGTGAAAAACCCAAACGGCCCGTCAACACTTAAGAAATCTCCCAGTCTGCACTTGTGAAGGCTTTTCGATACCATCCCCTTTTCAACTTCTTTTATCAACACCTCAAGATAAGGGTCGTGTTCGGTACTGTATATCGAATACTCGCGAAGCTGGTTATTTCCCGGAAGCCCGAGGGTAATATGTTGTCCGGCTTTGAATTCCATATTGTTCCTGTCAAAACGCATGATATAGGATGTTGGCGTGAGGTCCCTTATCTCATGAAGCCTGTAAACCGGAAGCGGCATCAGGTCGCTTACCGGGGATAGGCTTTTAATATTGGGTTTTAAAAGACTGTACTTAGCTGCCTGGTTTTTTTTCATACTGTTTCTACTTATTTAAATGAGCATAACAACCATGCAGGATAAATGTTGCCGTATTCGGTTTTTTTATGGATAATTCTATCCTGCTATCCTGAAAACCATTTTGAAAATATCAGAATTTTCCTGTATGAAATTTACAGTATCGTTATTGAATATTGCGGTTAAACCTTCTTTGTTGACAGCCTGATGTAGGTTTCGAAAAAGAATTAATTCATAATGGGTTTCAAATATTCAAAAGTATCCTTCATTAAAAAATCTACTTTTTGTTTTTTTACACTCTCCCTGAAATTATATTTGCGGTATGATCTTTTCAGCATTTGTGAATATTTTCAAAAAAAGCTAATACATGGAGAAAAAACATATTGAACTGTTGTCGAAACAATTTTCACTTGCCCCGTGGCAGATAGAGAATACGTTAACCCTTCTCACAGATGGCGCAACCATCCCGTTTATCAGCCGTTACCGCAAAGAGGCCACCGGCAGCCTCGATGAGGTGCAGGTGTCTGACATAAAAGACCAGCATGCCAAACTTGTAGAAATAGATAAGCGGCGTAACACAATTCTTAAATCAATAGAGGAACAGGGCAAACTCACGGATGAACTAAAACAGAAAATTGTAGAAGCAGACACCCTTACCGAGCTTGAAGACCTGTACCTGCCTTACAGGCCAAAGAAAAAAACACGCGCGTCGGTTGCCCGCGAGAAGGGGCTTGAACCACTGGCGCAAATACTTATGAAACAGAAGGAGATGGATATAGAAGCACGCGCGGCAGAGTTTCTTAATGACCAGGTAGAAACCATCGAAGACGCGCTGCAGGCGGCAAGGGATATTATTGCCGAATGGGTGAACGAAAACAAGCGGGCACGCGATATCATAAGGAACCTTTTTGGAAGGGAAGCCTTAATTTCTTCTAAAGTGATAAAAGGCAAAGACCAGGAGGGCATAAAATATAAAGATTACTTCGATTTTTCAGAACCTTTGTCCAAAAGCCCGTCACACAGGCTGCTCGCAGTCTTCAGAGGAGAAGAAGAAGGCTTTCTGAAGGTGTCAGTTGAACCCGATGAGGAGCATGCCATCGAAGCGCTCGAATCAATTTTTGTAAAAGGATATTACGACGTAAGCCAGCAGGTGCGCCTTGCTGTTAAAGATGGTTACAAAAGGCTGCTTGCCCCCTCAATAGAGACCGAATTCAGGCAGTCGGCCAAAGAAAAGGCCGATATCGAGGCCATAAGGGTTTTTGCCGAGAACCTAAGACAGTTGCTTATGGCGCCGCCACTCGGACAAAAAAGGGTGATGGCGATTGACCCTGGCTACCGTACCGGTTGTAAAGTTGTATGCCTGGATGCACAGGGTAACCTGCTGCACAACGAAACCATCTACCCCCACCCTCCCCAGAACGAGACCGGCAAAGCGGCCAAAAAAATTGACACCCTGGTGAGCCAGTACAAGATAGAAGCCATAGCCATTGGCAACGGGACTGCCGGCAGGGAGACCGAAAAATTCATCAAATTCCTGAGATTCGACCGCGACTTGCAGGTGTTTATCGTGAACGAGGCAGGTGCTTCGGTATACTCGGCCTCCAAGGTTGCCCGTGAAGAGTTTCCTGATTACGATGTTACTGTGCGTGGCGCTGTCTCTATCGGCAGGCGCCTGATGGACCCACTGGCCGAACTGGTGAAAATAGACCCTAAATCAATCGGCGTAGGACAATACCAGCACGACGTTGATCAGAACAAACTTAAAGACGGACTCGACCAGGTGGTGGAGAGCTGTGTAAACGCGGTGGGCGTGGAGGTAAACACTGCCAGCAAACACCTGCTCACTTACGTTTCGGGACTTGGCCCGCAACTGGCACAAAACATTGTTGATTACAGGAATGAAAACGGCCCGTTCAAATCGCGTGAAGAACTGAAGAAAGTCCCCCGCATGGGCCCCAAGGCATTTGAACAGGCAGCAGGGTTCCTTCGTATCAGGGAAGGGATAAACCCGCTCGACAACAGTGCCGTGCACCCCGAGAGTTACTATATTGTGCAGAAGATGGCACGCGATATGAGCGCCGGTATTGACGACCTGCTTAACAAAGAAGAGCTTAGGGGCGGCATAGACATCAAAAAATATATGGATGAAAAAGTGGGCATCCCTACGCTAAAGGATATCATGAACGAGCTTGCAAAGCCCGGCCGCGACCCGCGCACCGGAATAAAGATATTCGAGTTTGCCGAAGGTGTGTTTTCAATTGACGATGTTAAACCGGGCATGGAACTTCCGGGCATTGTCACCAATATCACCAATTTCGGGGCTTTCGTTGATATAGGGGTGAAACAGGACGGGCTCGTGCATATCTCCCAACTGGCCGATAGGTTTGTTAAAAACCCTCTGGATGTGGTAAAACTCAACCAGCATGTTAAAGTAAAAGTACTTGAGGTGGATGTTGAAAGAAAAAGAATACAGCTCACCATGAAGGGGCTGAAAAATCAAAAATAACAATTATTCGCGCCGGTCTGTAAACTATTTTCACAGGTTAAACGTTAATTGTGAAACATTGGGAAAAACAGTGATAACCCTCAAATAAAGAATTAAGAATGATTGAAAGAATTTTTTTTGCAGCAATGATCCTTCTTGGCACACAAAATATTTTTGCCCAGAACAGCGACAACCAGAACAGCGACCAGCTATTTAACAAAAAAGGTAAAGCCATGCTGCCTGTTGCCGGAGAATTCGGCATAGGATTGAATGCTCTCCCATTTGTTGACCTGTTTGGCGAACTTATCAGGTTCAACAGTGCCAACCGGTTTATCAACCCGCTAAGCTTCGAGGCGCCCGACGGACAGCAGCTTTTTCTTAAATATTTCAGGAATTCAAAAACGGCATACAGGGCGCGTATTGGCGTTGCCTACCATTACAACACCGAATCGTTCCCGGTGGCCGATGATTATAACACAGGCTTTACAACTACCGATAAAAGAAGCGAAAATTATACCATGATTGTAACAGGTATAGGGCTTGAAAAAAGAAAGGGCCTTGGCCGCATTCAGGGCATCTTCGGTGCCGAGCTGAACCTGATGTACCGCAACGGCACCCCCACGCTAATGAATTACAAGTACACCTATGCCAACCCGATTACTGCCGAAAACACGGCGCCTTCCACGGCGCTTTTCCTTGACGGCACACCGAGACCGCTTTTCGAAAAGACATTTTCAAGCATTGGCATGGGCGCCACAGGTTTTTTCGGGCTCGAATTCTTTGTCGCTCCCAAAATTTCGCTTGGCGGGGAAATGGGACTTAAACTGATGTATATCTATAACACCAACTCCAAAACCAAAACAGAAGCCTGGGGCACTGCCGAGGGTTATATCATCGAACGCCAGACCACTATAGACCAGGGCGGACAGTTCGATGCCTCCGTAAACTTCAACTCAAACGGGGTACTGTTCGTGATGTTTTATTTTTAAGGGAAGAATGTTGAAGTTCTTTTGGACATTATCGAAGTTCTTTCGAATGTTACCAAAGTATCTTTCCCGGAAATTAAAACCAATAGTTTAACACCCTAAGCATAAAATACCTGAAACTATTAAAAAATATCACCTTGAAAAGAGTGTCTTTTTTTTAATTAAATTGTAAATTACATTGCCTTTTCATGCGGCTACACATGGTTCTTTTACAAAACCCTTAATGAAAATAAAAAGTTAGGATACTCAACTTCACCTATTCTGCCTGTTTTAAAGGATAATAGAAGTTGAGCTTTTATTATTGAATGTTATAAAAAAGAGGGTCAAAATAATTAAAAACAATTTTCTACAAATCGGTTATGGAAGACAGGTTTAGAAGCATAAAAATACTTCCTTGTGAGAGATTAGCCAGGTATATTAATTGTTACTATGTTTATAAAGATGATGGGTTGTTTAAAAATGTCAGGGTACATATCTTAAATAACGGTTATACCGAAATGTTGTTCCAGTTGGGCGACATCACCGAGTTCTGCAATTTTGACAAAGGTGTTCGAAATAGATACAAAATTTCCCTGTCGGGCCAGTATTTAGACAAAATAATAACTGTCCCAAAAGGGAAAACTCACATCATTTCGGTAAACTTTAAACCCGGAGGCATGTATGGAATTTTCGGGATACCACAAAATTATTTCACCTCTTCCAATATTGCTTTATCAGATGTTGATCCCCTTGGCAGCAGATTTTTATGGGAGCAACTGACAGAAAAAACCGACACCAAGAAACAGATAAATTGTATAGAAGCATACCTGGTTCAGAAAATGGATAAAAACAAATATCCAGTGCTGGAAATGCAGCATGCTGTTTCGATAATAGCGCAAAAAAAGGGCGTAATATGCATCCACTCGGTTGCCGAAATGTTGAGATTATCTGTAAGAACTTTTAACCGAAGGTTTTACACACAGGTTGGCATAACACCCAAACAACTTTCGGAGATTTACCGTGTAAATGGTGTGTGTGACCTGATTTTAAAAAATTACCAGACAGATATTCTTGATATTGCTTTAAATTCAGGATATTATGACTCATCACACCTTAACAGGGCTTTCAAAAACTATTTACATATTACGCCATCTGAACTTTGCAAAAAAGCTCTCCCATTTGGCGGCTACTGTGATAAAATCACAATAATTGATACAGATATTTCTGAAAAAAATTAAATCTCTAAAGCATTATTTAATTACAAATGCTAATCCTACCCCTGCTGTTAGATAAGACACATCAACACCGGTATATTTAATAAACAGGTCAAAAGATATGGTTTGGGAGGCAGGTATTTCAAGTCCAAATACTGGCGAGAATGACAAAGATGTTTCAGTATTATCAGCCTTTAACCATCTGCTGTAAGAATCATACTCACTCTTATACTCATATGACACAAATTCGAACGTTACTCCTGCTTCAAATCCAATATAGGCTTTTACTTTATTCTGACTAAGAAAATAGGTTATTGTTGGGTGCAACTGGGCAATATTCCTGTTATTATTCCGGTAATTATACCCCCACTCTGCTTCCCATACATCTTCCCATCCGGGTTTATTAAAGAAATGCTCATAACTCACAACAGCTCCAACAGCAAGCCTCTCTGTTATGTTAAACTTTGCATTAAACCCAATTCCAGATCCAAAAATGTAAGTATCACTTTTCGGCGTACTTAATAAAAGTGCTGCTCCAATTCTCGACTGACCAAATGCACTAAAAAACATAGTACTAATTGTAAACAGGATGATCGCTTTTTTTATCATGAGTAGAAAATTTTAAATTTTAAACAAAATAAAATAAACAGCTTTTATGCGAGTTGTAAAAAATGGACAAAAATGATCTTATGCATGGGGCAAAAATGCTTACTTTAAATAATAGCTTATATCAAATGGATATATGTTAAATAACGGTTATCTGCTTTTTCTTCTACCTGTGATAAACCCGTAACACGAAACCTCCGCGTAACCTCGTTATTAAAAGAAGCAAGAAGGTTAAACGAATGTCGAACATGGAAAGCCGGACAAAGAATGATGAAGAATAAAGGTAATACTTGTGTTGTAAACAGGGAGCATAAGCAACCTGAAACATTTACACGATTGCATTGCCCCCTTTGTTTTTGCGCTGTGCAACATTGCGTAATAGCTTTTCCGGCTGCTACGAAGTCAGCCTCTCATATATCTCTACTGCAGCCCTTGATTTATTGAGGGTATAGAAATGCAAGCCGGGGGCGCCGCTGTCAAGCAGTTCGCGGCACTGACCGATGCTGAATTCTATACCGGCTTTGTATGTTGCATCGGGATCGTCTTTGTATTTTTCGAGTTTTTCTTTTAACGCCCTTGGTATTTCAGCACCCGACATCTGCGTAAACCTTTCAATCTGTTTGTAGGCAGTAATAGGTATTATACCCGGGATGATACGACAGTTGATGCCCGCCTTCCGGGCGAGCTCCACAAAACGGAAGTAGTTCTTATTTTCAAAGAAAAGCTGCGTGATGAGAAAATCTGCCCCGGCATCCACTTTTTCTTTCAGGTGCCTGATGTCATCCTCAATAGAGGGCGCTTCGGGGTGTTTGTCAACATAACAGGCCCCGGCCTGGCAAAAATTAAAACTTTTTCTCGCAAATCTCATCAGCTCCCCGGCATACTGAAACCCGTTTTTGGGGGCAACAAATGACTTCTGTCCTTTTGGCGGGTCTCCCCTGAGCAGCATCAGGTTTTTGATCCCTTTGTCTTCAAGATATTTCAGGTCCTGCGCCACCCTTTCCATGGTGGCATTCACACAGGTGTAGTGCGCCATGCATGTGAGCCCTATTTTGTTCTGCAGGTAATCAACAAGCGCGAAAGTGCGCTCCTGTGTCGAGCCCCCTGCCCCATAGGTCACTGTAACAAACGACGGGTTGAGCTTCATCAGTTGCCCCACGTTTATACCGAAATCCACCGCAGATATCTCATCTTTAGGCGGAAAAAATTCAAACGAAAAGGTTTGTCGGTGTGTTTTGAATATTTGGGTGATTTTCATGTTTAAAAGGAGTTAGGCTTTAGGCTTTAGGCTTTAGG
>JAFGPL010000216.1 GCA_016936215.1 Bacteroidales bacterium | reverse complement strand
CTTTGCCGTTATGGCTGCCATGCCTGTCCAAAGAAGAAACAATATTCGCTTCATACTTATTCATAAATAGCAGAGACCCTGTCATTACCCGACAGGGCCTCTGAAAACCCCTAACAAACTAAACTATTTACCTGCAGCCTCCTCAAGGGTAACCGTGAGATCGAGGAAATTGACTGTAATTTTATACATACCGGTTGTGCCAACAAACTTAAAGTTTTTGTCGCCATCATTGGCATTTTCAAACAGTTCATCAACCGATCCGGCCGGGAAATAAGGATAATTATAGGAGGTAGGACCCCAGTCGGCCTGGTCAAAGAAACGGAAGGCTTCACCGTTAATGAACTCGGTTTCGGCTTCGTAAACACCATGTTTCTTCCAGGTCATCTTCACAAAATTGTCTGACCAGTCCCATCCACCCAAGGCTGCACCTGTCATATACATGTCAGGTTCATCAACGGCGTCGAAATCTACTGTCTTATTCTTCAGGTCAACGGTAATTGCATAGTAACCTGTAGGAGACAAGATTTTAAAATTCTGGTCTCCATCACTGGCATTTTCCATGGAATCAGTGACAATACCACCATCAAAATAAGGATAGTTGTAAGAGGTGGGGCCCCAGTCGCGTTGCTTGAAGAACCTGAATGTTTCGTTGTTAATGAAATAAGCAATTGTATAGTATTTGCTGGGAGCAAAACTCCTTAATTCAACATCTTTTGTCCAGTCCCATCCGCCGGTAGCAGCACCGCACATGTATATAGGCGGAAATACTGTGGCATAAGGTGTAACAACAGCGGAAACAACGTTGGAATAAACAGGATCAACATTATCGTTAATGATAGTAACTACTCTGAAGTCAAGTTCTACCGGGGCATCCGGTTCTATTCCCATATCAAGCAAAACCTTATTGAAATCACCTATGTTAATGGAACTGGCATACAGATTGTTCACCGTTGAAACGTCAACCGCGTTGGCAAAGTTCTTCCCGGTACTGTCAATTTGAATCTTGAACGTTTTTGCTACATCAAAACCAAAATCAACATCAGTCCAGGCAAATGACTGGAATACATTGGCAGCTTCATCCATGACAAGCACAAATGAATCAGAAGATAATGCTGTAAATGTATTTGGTGTTATGTCACTTTTGATTACAACCCGGTCTTCATCCTTTTCGCAGGAAAAGAAGACCATGATTAAACCAATTAATATGCTGATATTTAATAATTTACTTTTCATAATCCGATATTTTTATTAATTACCATAGCCCGGAGTGGGAGTTAATGTAGGATTGGCACCCAAATCTGAAGCTGGGATGGGTAAGAGGTTGTATTTTGAGTCAGTGGCCATGCCGGCGGCAACCCCGCCTTTCCAGGGCCAAAGGTAGCTGGCGCTGGTAAGCAAGCCGTATCTGACCAGGTCGGTTCTTCTGTGTCCTTCCCAGTATAATTCACGGGCACGTTCGTCAATGATAAAATCAAGATCCAGGTCTGCTTCAGCAATATTTCCGCTCACATTACCATAAGCCCTTTCTCTCAACTCATTTACATAGCCTACAGCATCAGCAATGCTTCCACCGGTTCCTCCGCGTAATACAGCTTCGGCAAACATCAGGTATACATCGGCCAGGCGGAAAACAGGGAAGTCAGTATCCACATAAGTTGCATTTGAACCCGCTGTTCCTGCAGAGGTCATATTAGAAAACTTGGTAATTGCATAGCCATCGGTAAATGTTGACAGATCAGCGATTTCCAATGTTTGTCCATCAGTAAAAAACATGGCCCTTTTATCAGTGGCCCCTGAAGGATCGGCAAATTTGTTAACTAAGGCGCTTGTTGTGCGGGTACCACCCCAACCTCCATCAATACCAAAGGCGGCAGCACTCATCTTTCCTCCTACAGCAGCATGAATAATAAAAGTCATACCACCCCATGACCGGGTGTTGTTTCCATCAAACTCAACCGGAAAGATAATCTCATTGCTGTTTTGGTTATCAGCCTTGAATAAGTTTGCATAAACCGGGTCAATGGAATAGGTTGAACCAATTACATTTTTACAATAAGTAATTGATTCGGTATACATATCAGAGCCAATATAAACTTCTGCATTCAGGTATAGCTTGGCCAGCAAAGTCCAGGCAGCAGCCCTGTCAATTCTTCCATACTCATTGGCACCTGGTTCTGCCAGATCATCTTCGATATCCAGTAGCTCAGATTCGATATAGGCGAAAAGGTCAGCTCTTGAAATTTGCTCGGGCATAAAAGCACCTACTGGGTCATTCTCGGTTACAAAAGGAATACTCCCAAACATATCCAGTGCATGCCAGTAACTGAAAGCCCTTAAAAATCGTGCTTCTGCACGATACAGGGTGACTTCCTCCTGCAATGCTGTTGGCAATCCTCCGATTTTATCGTTAATAGCCCTGATATATTCATTAAGCAAAGAAAGTTGGTAATAAATTCTGTTATACATGGCTGTAATAAAAGGATTGGTCGACGACCAGTTTTGGTTGTGGTAATCTTTCAAACCAGCATCGTTCCATGATATCACGGCCTCATCGGTTGGAAGTTCAGATGCACACCAGAATTGACGAAGGTAGGTTGAAAAACCCTCATCAATATCACTGATATCGGGTTTACCGGCAGGACCTTGTTGTCCGCTTACAGCAAGTCCGGCATAACACTTAGCCAGCACCATTTTCCATGCCTCAGGGTTATCGTAAAGCGTGGCAGACGTTTCAATATTTGGATCAGGAGGCAGTACATCCAGGTCTTTCACGCATGCAGTAATTGCCATCAGGGCAATAAATGCAATTGAAAATATTTTATATCGTTTCATTTCTTGGATTTTTTATTTTGTTAAAATTCAACATTTACACCAAGCATAAAAATTCTGGGCCTGGGATAAATATTATTGTCAATGCCGCCAAAGATCTCAGGATCGAGTCCGCTATATTTGGTAATTACAAATGCGTTTTGCACCACAGCACCAACGCGCAAATTGATTTTATTTTGCATCAGGTTTGTAAACCTGTAACCCAGACTAATGTTATCCATTCTGAAGAATGAACCATTCTCCACATAATAATCTGAGAAATACTGGGCACTGCTGAATTTGGTATCCTTGGAAGAAGCAAGCACGTTTGAGGTATAGTTAAGTCCCGGGTTGTACGCATCGAGGTACGTTCCTCGGGTTGAAGCTACGTTATTATAGATATAATTACCAAAACTGAACCTGCCGGAAAAGGAAAAATCCCAGTTTTTATAGTTCAGACTGGATGAAATGCCCATCAAAACATCCGCTGCCGGTTTTTTATACCTGTACAGGTCACTGCTGTTTAGCACACCGTCTGGTTCCCTGTCAACATACAGTCCTTCGATAGGGTCACCATTATTATCGTAAACCTGTTGATAAACATAATAGGAGAACACGGGGTAATCAACACTGTGGATCTGAATATTGCTTCCAACACCACCGGAAATACCACCCGTTGCAACACCCTGATAGGAAGGATCATCAGTTTGTGTAAGTTTGGTAATTTTGTTTTCGTTATAACCTATGTTATAGGCCAATTCCCATGATAAATCGCTGGTAGAAATAACCTTTCCATTGATGCTAAACTCAACCCCTTTGTTAATTAAATTACCGACATTGGTTGTAATCTTGTTAGTAAGATTGGACCCGGCAGGTACCGGAATGGTATTGATCAGGTCCTCAGTTTCACGGCTGTAAACATCAATTGTACCGGTAATTCTGTTTTTCAGGAACCCGAAGTCAAGACCTACGTTATAAGTAGTTGTTTCTTCCCATTTGATGTTTTTATCATATCCTTCCGGACGATAGGTATTATAAAGAACACTTCCAAACATGTACCGGGCATAATCATCACTTAAAGTATACTGTGCCAGGTATGGGAAATCACCTGTTGTAACATCCTGTTGTCCTGTAACACCGTATCCTAAGCGAAGTTTCAGATCAGAAATTAAGTTGCTGTTTGTCAGAAACGATTCGGAATTGATCTTCCAGGCCAATGCGACTGAAGGAAAGAGACCCCAGCGATTTTCTTCTGCAAAACGAGACGAACCATCGTCACGCAATGTAAAAGTCAACAAGTACTTATCTAACAATGTGTAGTTTAACCTTCCAAAGAAAGAAACCAAATAACTTTCAGTTTCATATGGTTGATCTGTGTTTACTACGGTTTCTGCAATATTGGTTTCATAAGTACTGCCTTCTCTCCAGAAATGTTGCCATGAATACCCTGCGGTAAAGTCTACTCTGCTTGAGAACGATTCCAAATCCTTTACGTAGTTCAGATAGAAATCGAACAGACTATTCTTCCTTTTCTGATCATAGATCCTTTTAATTCCACCACCATTTGCCGGATCATAAGTCCATGAGGCGTCTTCAGGAACATCGACCGTTCCGTCACTTTCCGAATAATCATAACCCATATTCAGGTTAGCATGCAAGTCGGGCAGGAAATGGAACTTGTAATCTAACTGCACGTTGCCAACACTTCGTAACACGTTTGCGATATCTTCCGTTAATTCAAGCTGGGCAACCGGATTGGATGTAGCAATTTTTATGGGGTTAAGGTCATTGTCCTTCCAGTAATAATAGCCATTAGAGCTGGCAGCATCATTTACCGGTTGTGTAGGGTCAAAAGTAAGTGCCGAACCAACCGCACCTTCATTAGCAAAGCGTGTATTTGTGTACATGCCTTTAACATTCATATTAACCTTCAGATGATCGTCGAACATACTCGGATTCACCCCTACAGCGAGCGTGGTTCTGTTGAAATTGGAAGTTTTAAGAATACCATTATCATTGGTATAGCCAAATGATGCCCTGTAAGGAAGCGTCTTATAAGTACCGGATACACTCAGGTTATGGTCGGTTGAAATGGATGTTCTATAAATTTCCTTTTGCCAGTCGGTATTGGCGGTTCCCAAACGACTTGCAGCCACTGATGAAGATCCATAAAGATCGGTTATCAGCGATCTGAATTCATTGCCAGACAATACATCAAGTTTGTCCGGAACTGTATTTACAGACATATTGCCGCTATAAGCTACCTTGAATTTTGACAAGCCTTTTTTGGTGGTAATCAAAATCACACCGTTTGATGCCCTGGAACCATAAATTGCAGTGGCGGATGCATCTTTTAGAACTGTCATTGATTCAATATCATTGGGATTAACCATACTTAATGGATTGCTTAAGCCTGACGTAGAATTATTGTCAAGTGGAACACCGTCAATAACAATCAACGGATCATTGCTGGCAGACATGGATGAGCCACCCCGGATACGAATGGTTGAACCGCTTCCGGGGGCGCCATTTCCTGTTGTAATAACAACGCCGGCACTTTTACCAACCATTAACTGCTGTGGGGTAACAATGGCACCCTTATTAAAATCATCAGAACTTACAACAGCCACACTACCTGTGGCATCGGCTTTCTTAACCGTGCCATAGCCAATAACAACAACCTCTTCGAGAAGTTTCACATCCGGTATCAACGCAACATCAATTACCTTGTTGGCACCAACCGTGATTTCCTGTGATGTATAACCCAGAAAAGAAAAAACCAACACAGCATCGGAGTTGGAGACCTTAACCGTATAAGTTCCTTTTGCGTCTGTTACAGCACCTGTACTGGTTCCCTTAACCATTACATATACGCCAGGCATGGTCTCACCGTTACTGTTGTCGGTAACCTTGCCTGTAATG
>JAFGPL010000215.1 GCA_016936215.1 Bacteroidales bacterium | reverse complement strand
GCTATTATAGCATTGGTTGAGGTTTTGTTTCACAGGATTTTTTCAGTTTTTAATAAAATATTGTGTTGCTGCCTTAAAAAAAACAGTCCAATTTACAAATTTTTTGTATCAACCCGAATTATTTGTCCGATTTCTTTTAACTTATTGTACGGTAATCCCTTTGTATCAAGATTGTTTCAACCATTCTTTCTAAACCAAAGCTTCATTTTTATCAGGATCAAAGCTTCGTAATGACAGGATTAATAATTCCCTGCAATATTTGTAAATAAAAAATTAACGGCATAATTTCAACAATCTAATTATAATTGCAATGAAGATCAAATATTTTATGGTGTTGAAGGTTATGACATTTTTGGCACTTTTCACAGATTGTCTTGCACAAGTCTCCCTTGATTGTGCCGTGCTCGACACCCATCTCTTTCGCAGCAGTGCCATGCACTGGTATTTCATTCACGAACGTGAAAACGTGATCAATGCGCGGCCGGGGCACCCAAAACACCGAAGCAACCAATTGGCAGCTATCGGTGATAACATTCTTCTCTACCAGCAGGAAAACGGCGGGTGGCCAAAAAACTACGACATGCAGGCCATACTTACCGAAAGCCAGAAAGACAGCCTGATGAAGGCAAAAAACATGCTTGAAACTACCTTCGATAATTCCACCACCTATTCACAAATTGAAAGCATGGCTAAGATTTACACTGTTACCGGTGAGGAGAAGTATAAAACTGCCTGTCTGAAAGGCTTAGACTATACCCTTGCAGCGCAATACCCTAATGGCGGATGGCCGCAGATATATCCACTTAAAGATGACTACAGCCGGTACATTACTTTTAACGATGATGTGATGATCGGTATTATGCAAATGTTTAAGGATATCCTTGATAACAATCCCTGTTATGAATTTGTTGATATCGGTAGAAGGGCGAATATTAAAGACAGTTTCGACAGGGGCATTAAATGTATCCTGGAGTGCCAGGTTAAAGAAAACGGGAAGTTGACAGCCTGGGCGCAGCAACACGATGAAAGGACACTGTTTCCGGCACCTGCCCGAAAATTCGAGCCCGTGGCCCTTTGCAGCCGCGAAAGTGCGGTGATTGCCAATTTTCTCATGGAAATTGAAAATCCTGAAAGGGAAGTAATCAATGCCATACAGGCAGCCATAAAATGGTTCGATGAACAAAAAATCACAGGCATCCGCATTGAAACATTTGAAGCGGAAGAGATCAACGTATATCCTTCGGGGGCAATCAAAACCGATAAAAAGGTGGTTAAAGACCCGCTGGCACCGCCTGTCTGGCCCCGCTTTTATGAATTAAATTCTGCAAAACCACTGTTTTGCACCCGTACAGGTAACATCGTGTATTCGTTTGCCGAGGTTGACAGGGAAAGAAGGGTGGGATACGGATGGTATACCTACCTGCCGCAGGAAACGCTCAACAAATATCGCTCCTGGCAAAAGCGATGGATTAACTGAGAATAATACATGCTCTGGTGTTATCATTGGTAAATAAGTAAACTAATTTTCAGGTTTAAAGTGGCTGTTCAAAAAGCCTGTCTTTTGTCATTTTGAGTGCCTGCCTGCTTCAGGCAGGAAACGAAAAATCTTTATTATTTTGTAAATTAGATTCTTCACTATCGTTCAGAAAGACAAAAGAGAACAAAGCCGGGTCTTTGAATACCTTCTCTGAAGTAAAAAATTAGTTTATTTTTTGGTAGTTGTTACACCAGGCCATATACCATATATTTATTCATCCATACCAAACTGGCTGTCGTAAAAAGGTACATCAAGGTCGGAATACGGGAATAGGGGCCCGACCTCCATCTCTTCAACTAAAAGTGCATCAGGAACAATGAATGAGGCAGGAAATCCGCTCTTTGAAGCCCCGCTCCTGTAATTTGACTGATTGAATACCTGGTTGTTTACCACGATACCGTTGCCTGTGCCTGCAATTTTGTTAAGGTATTTAAGCTCCATTGACGGAAGCGACATGTTGTACACCAGCACTTCTTTACCGGTATTTATATCAAGTTTATAAAAGCAGTAAGGGCTGTGGCATATTCCTCCGATTAACGGTCTTACAATCAATACATATTCAAGTCCCCTGTCATTGGCCAATTCAACAATCTTTTGCTTCAATGCAGCAGTATCAGACCTGTTTTCGGATTCAACAACGATTACCCCTGGTGCAATCCCGCTGGTATATCCGCCATAACTGAGCCCGACGCGGTTATGCCCGTTTGACTGTTTAAAGTTTTTAGTAGGTATCCTGTCGCAAAACATGTTTTTGAGGATACCTTTTTCTACGAGTACAATCTCCCCGGGTGGCACAATACACTCGGCATCTACTTCGAAAGCTCCCAGAAGTGGAATGCCGTTATATTCTTTAAGACGGGGAAGGGCCTTTACGGTAAGGTCTTTTGAAACTACCCTTTTTTCGAGTTTTGACTCCCTCGAATAAGTGTTTTTCGGGAGCATACTTTTCGAAAGCGAATTGACAAGCGGGTCGCGGTCAGCGATAAACTGTCTTTCCCTGCCGAAAAGACATCCTGCAAATATTCCTGCTGCAGCATTTCCTTCAAATAATACAGGGCCGGTGTATCTTTCATTTATGATTTCTGCCTGCCTCAGTTGAAGAAGGTACCCGGCCAGTTTTCCTGCGGCGTTTTTTATTGAATCGGCAGGTGGTAAGTCATCTAAGTTTTTACCAATAAACGAAAGATTGCTCCTGAAAATTTCACCCCTCGCAGAATAAACACTGGCAGAGATTTCCAAAGTTGCAATGTTCAGGGGGATAATGATTTCAGAACCTTCGGTATTGAAAATATAAACTTTTGAATTGAAATGGTAGGCAGAAACATCAGAGATGGAAACATCATTGTATTCCCTGAAAATATTTGAAATATCTTTGACAAGAGATTCGAGTTTTTCTTTAGAAACCCCTCCACGAATATTGGTCCTGTATATTTTTACCGGTTCTGCCTTTGTATAATCCGGCAACAAGTCCTGGCCTTCTGTTATTGGCTTGTCTTTAAGTGCAGCCTGTTTACTTTTGAAACTCTGGGTGGCAGACTGGAATACATTGCTGGTATTCCACCAAAAAGTGTTCCTGATCCCTTCGTAATCAACATCAATAGGTGGTTGTCGGGTAATGGGTACATTGTCTGCCTGTTCGCGGCTGAAATTATCCTGAAAGTTTTCATCATTAACATCATAGTCTCCCATCATTAGCCTGATACCCCAGCTTGAACTTTTAAACTGATCTGAAGAATGAAGCGCGCCGAGTAATGCAGATGCTTCTGCCACCTCACCGTCGAGGTAGGTATAGCTTATGAAGAAGGGTTTACCTGTTTCTTTGTCATGCAACTGTTCAAGGTTACGGTATAGTTCATCTTTTAATGCCCTGATAATGATACTGTCAGCGCTGGTAAGTTCACCTGCGGTTGCTACTGAAGGGATGCTCACCACAAGGGTGAGAACTATTGAAAAAACTGATACTCGGGTAAATAACATCTTGTTCATTATATTTTTTGATCGAATTCTTGACATGCAAATCAGTTATTTTGATGGTTTGGGAATTACCGGCAACTGAACTTTAGTGTCGGGGTCTTTCTGGGTTTCAATTTTCTTGATCAGGAGAGAAGGGCTTATCGTTGAAACGGGTACCGATCCTGATTCAGCGCCGCAAAAACCATTAAATACCTCGTGTTTGTTTCCATACGCGATAATTTCTGAAAAAACCGCCAGGGGTGTCCCGATGAAGGTAACACCGCGAACCAGTTCATCAGGCCTGCCATCGGTGTAAATTCTGTAAACTACGGTAGGCATTATATTAAATACCTGGGGTGAAAAGACCATGGTATTGGTAAAACCGCCGAATACCTCTTTAATAAGGTAGCCGTAACTTTTTTTCTGTTTTTTGCATTCCCTGACAAGCATTTTGCGCATCGCTTCATCGGTTTCACCCTTGTCGAACTTAACGATCAGGTTCGACTGTCTGCTGAACGGCGCCATTCCTGCCTGCGCACGTCCGTGTCCGTTTGATTGCAGATGGGTCTTTATGGGAATACGCGACATCAGAAAATCTTTAAGGATACCTTTTTCCACAACGGTAACGGCTTTTGATTTAACCCCTTCATCATCGTATTGGTAACTACCAAATAATGGCAAACCGTTGTATTCTTGTATGGTAGGGTTAAACTCAAGGGTGAGGCCGTCGAGCAGCACCTTTTTGCCTATTTTATCTATAAAGGTCTGACCATCAAATTCACTTCGCATACGTTGTCCTTCGATACGGTGGCCGAAGATTTCGTGAAAGATGACGCCGGCTGCTTCGGGCGAAAATATCGAAGGGCCTGCATATGGGTCTGCAAGCGGGGCTTTCCGAAGTTCATTCAGCATGGCGAGCATTTTGTTGCAATCGGCAATCAACTGGTCCCTTCCGGGGAGGCCGTCAGCATTTTTTGCCACATATGAATTGAACAATGGTACAAGGTTGCGTTCTTTGGTAGTAATTACCGAGAAAACATACAGCATTAACTGTGGCCTGTTTTGCACAATTCTAGTGCCTTCGGTGTTCAGGTAGTATATACGCTCGTTTGAAACGGTGAGCGACATTTCGTTCATCACGATATTTGAGTCTTTGGCAAAGATTTCGGATATTTCCTTAAACAGCGCTTTCCACCGGGGAATGAATGTCCCGTCAACAAGGTTCTCAATAGGGGGCTCGGAATATACCGAAGGCGCCTCTTTTGAAAAGGCAGGAATTGTATCCTTTTTTTCCTTTTTTTCTGTTTTCCCGTTAATATTCGATTTGTAGTCCTGCAATACACCTTTGTAATTTCTGTCAATTTCTTTTCTTATCACATGATTTATTGCCATTGAATCATCTTCGACAGGAAGCTGGAAACTATCGTAGTTATCGCCATAGCTGCCATAACCTTCAACATCTGTAACAGTGGTATTGTCTTCATGGTAATTACCTACCCTTGTACTTATTGTCATGATACGGTTATGCCCGGAGTGGTCTTGTACAAGGTTTCCTGATGAATACTGAAGGTAAGAAAGTTTATTTTCGTTTACCCTGAAATCAATAAAATAAGGGGGGCGTTCCTGTGCCTCAAAAGTTTTGCCCAGGCCTTCCA
This sequence comes from Bacteroidales bacterium, assembly GCA_016936215.1. GTDB lineage: Bacteria > Bacteroidota > Bacteroidia > Bacteroidales > UBA10428 > JAFGPL01. The sequence goes on along the minus strand of JAFGPL010000215.1, from coordinate 54,236 downwards.
GTTGCTTGTCGAGGCATTCGAACAAGGCATCCTGGCCTGAAAGGCTTACGGGTACTATTGCTGTGAAAAGGATATATACAAAAATGGAATGTCTGAACATCTTAAAAGTTTTTAATATTATGTATAAAATTTTTCTGAAAAAACCTGGTGAAGCTTTGGTTGAATGATAAAACTGTTAACATGAATATACCAATCGTCTGAACAGCCGGAGAAAATCATGTCCCCAGCTCAAACATGTTAGCAATATCGTACCTGGAAAGCGTTCTGAAGGCAATCATTGTTTCTGTTTTTGCGATTCCTTCAACCTTTGAAATTTTTTCGGTAATTAACACAGCCAGCTTCTCATTGTTTGCAACCCTTATCAGGGCAATAAGGTCGTATGGCCCGGTTACTGAAAAAACTTCGGTAATCCCGTCAATTTCTGCCAGCTTTTCTCCAACAGAATTAATGCGGTCCCTTTCGGTGTTAATCATTACCAGTGCAGTTGTCATGTTTCTCCTCTCCATATTCATTCTGCTCAAAATTATAAATTTATAACGGTAGTTTGCCAAAAAATGTTGCCAATTGTTAAATAATTATGTTTTTAAATGTATAAATAGAAGAAATTTAACCGGGATTTGCTAAATTAATCAATGAAAAAAGCGAATATTGACAAGCAGGTAAGTGGCAGTTTAGAACAAATTGCCCCGGCTTTCAGGCCCGGGGTCTCCGGGTTTATAATGGTATTGGCTTTAGCCTTTAAAAATTTGAACACAAACAGATATTAAAAAAAGAAATATACACCCTTAATATACTGGTGATACATGACATTTATTTTACAAAACAATGAAGAGAATATGATGAAGGATAAAATTTGCCTGGTTACAGGAGGAAGTTCAGGAGTTGGCAAAGCAACTGCAACCGGACTGGCTGCGTTGGGTGCTGAAATTATTTTGGTGAGCCGTGATGAAAGCAAAGCCGGGGAAACAATCAGTTTAATCAAAATGCAGACAGGAAATGAAAAAATATCCTGGATGTATGCCGATTTTTCTGTTCAATCCTCGATAAAAGAATTTGCTGCCCGTTTCAAAGAAAGGTATGACCGGCTGCACCTGTTGTCAAATACAGCAGGGATGATTCAGCTAAACAGGGAAGAAACCCCGGAAGGTATCGAAAAGACACTGGCTGTTGATTATCTCAGCCATTTTTTAATCTCAAACCTTCTTATAGATTTGTTGCGGAAGGGTTCACCTTCAAGAATTATAACGGTGGCAGGCGGATTGAGGCTAATACGCAATGTAAAAATCAATTTTAACGATATCCAGTTTCAAAAGGGATACAACGGTTTAAAAGCTGCCGTTCAGGCTGCCCGTGCCAGGGTGGTTTTTTCTGCCGAACTTGCTGGCCGTCTTTCCGGTACCGGTATTACAAGCAATGCTTTTCAGCCGGGTTTTGTTAAAACAGGAATGGGAAATAATTTTCCGCAACCGCTCAGGTTCATGTCAAAACTTATTCAACCTTTTCTCAGCAATGAATGTAAGACTTCTGTTTACCTGGCGTCTTCGCCTGAAGTGGAAAATATCACCGGTAAATTTTTCGGAAAAAGCAAACCACATGATTTCAGCTATGATCCCGCCGAGGGAAAACGTTTATGGGAGCTAAGTTTGCAACTTACCGGGCTTTGATTGTGAAACGATTGTACAAAATAAAATATGAAATGTTGTGCTGAAGTATCCTGTAAAAAGTAATTATTTCAGATTATTGCAATGGCTTCAATTATTTATTCCGGCAGGATTATTATCACTTGTATTTATTTAATAAACCACCTCTACACCTGCAGCACGCAGCTTTTGTATCTGCGACGAATGGATTTTATTTCCTGACAGTTCTGCATATTCAAGTTTACTTAATAAAAAGAGGGGGGAGATGTCATCTATGCGGTTATTGTTCAATATAACCACCCGCAGGTTCTTCAGAAAGGCGAGTGAATCAATAAACCCGATTCGGTTGTCTGCCAGGTTGAGTTCTTCAATTGCAGTAAGTTGTTCCAATGGAGCAAGATCGGAAATGTAATTTTCGGAAAGGTCGAATATCTTTGCATGGATACAGTATTGAATGCCTTCGAGATCGGTGATTTCCGAGGCCGTCATTTCAAATTCTTCCCAGTCTTCGAGATAATAGGTGGGGTAGTCGGTATTTGTATGGCCATATTCCCTAAGCTTAACGGCATCATAAAAGGTAAGTTCCTGGTGCCTGCGCCGGTTTTTTACATCTGTTCTGGGTTCAAATAAGTTTGTATCTTCAATATGAAATCCTTCCTGGTCGGGGTCCCATTCATAAACAGGTGAATAATCAATATCTTCGTAACTTTCGATGGCCGATGCTATTTCTTCAATTTTTTCAAGTTTAAGGATATGGGCATGTCCAAGCAGTCCGTCGAAATCGCCAAGCGCTGCAAGTCTGTTGATCTCATTTAAATGAAAATCCATCCTGTCGGGGTGGTAAAGCATCATGAGTTTTGAAAATCCTTTTCCTTCCTTATCAATCTCTATGGTAATAAAATCCCCGATGATATCTGCGATTCTCTGCAATGTTTCATACTGTTCGCTTTTATACAGGTTGAGCAGTGTAAGTGAAATATTGTTCAGGTTTTTTGAAGAATATGCTTCAAGAAGGTTTTGGTGCAGTGTTATTAAATCCATAGGTAATACTTATAAAGCGCAAAGGTATTATTAATTGGAGTATTTTCCCACAAAGGCACAAAGCACACCAAGATGTTTTCCCACAAAGCCGCAAAGCACACAAAGGTTTTTTCTCTGCGTCCTTTGTGCTTTTGTGGGATATGTTTTGTTTTGGAGATTACTGTGAATAATTTTTTCCCACAAAGTTGCAAAGCACACCAAGATGTTTTCCCACAAAGCCGCAAAGCACACAAAGGTTTTTTTCTGCGTCCTTTGTGCCTTTGTGGGATATGTTTTGTTTTGGAGATTACAGTGAATAATTATTTCCCACAAAGTTGCAAAGCACACCAAGATGTTTTCCCGCAAAGCACACAAAGGTTTTTTCTCTGGGTCCTTTGTGCCTTTGTGGGATATGAATATAATAAAATAAAAAACCTTTCAGGTATTGAAAACCTGAAAGGCTTGCAGTTATTATGATCAAGGTTAGGTGTTTCAGCCTGGTTTATTGAAAACAAAAACGGGAACAATCTGTTACAATGTGTTCCCGTTTCACATAAGTATACCGTGGTGTACTTAAGCGCCAGGTTACTGTTATTCTGACCGGTTGTATTCATCCGCGTTAAGTCACTGATACAACCCGTGGCTTTCGGATTTATCCCCGTAGGGCAAATCTTCCGGCTATCCTTTCGTTGGCTCCGAAGAGCCTCCTTCTAGGATGAAGCGCCCTCTGAAACTTTATTATTCCGGTAAATCCCAGGAAATACCGGTTTGTAAAGTGAAACTTTTTCGGTCGGTGACCGGTTAGATTTCAGGAACCGTTTTCAAAAACCGTAGTTTTCTAATGGAATTCCTTTCTTGGGCTCAACCATTGAAAGAACGACTGGCGGCTTTCTTTGATATTCGGGAATCAGGGTTACCCCTTTTTCCCGGCTTCGGCACTCTTTCGCGCGGGATCCGAAGATCCGATGAATTGGTGCAGGTTACAATTAAGTGACCTTCACTTTTTCCACACTTGGGGCGCAGCCTTTTATCGCTCACCTGATAGATCAAATATACTAACTCAAAAGACTGAATGCCAGTTTTTAAGCTTATTTATATCAACGTGATATGCACACGGGTTATTAACAATTGTTCATAACCCCTGGAAAGGTTATGTATTCAGCATATCAAAACGGAATTATTTTATTTATTACATAAAATATCCTGAAATTAAATGAATTTCATTAATTTAGATTACTATTTAATCCCGGTATTCTGTTACCTATGTTTCGTGATAACACGGATATAACCACTTTCGCATCACTATTATCAACTGATAATATTGTTTTGTTTGAAAAGACATCGGGCGTTGCCGATATTTTTGCCGAATTGCTTAAAAATCTTGCCCTTACCTATGGTATCGGCAATGTAAAGCAAATATTGTCCGGGGCGCCCGGGAACAATAATCATGGTCTGCCAAAACCGTTAAACGGTTGTGCCCTCTTGCAGCACTTTCGGCTTACAACAACCGATCATACAAGAATCGCTATAGGTATTGTTAGGGAAGGTATTGAATATAACACAGGCAAAACAAAAACAAAAATTCATTTTTTCTTCCTTCTCGCTACACCCAGGGGGCGCCCCGACCTTTATCTCAGGGTGCTCAAAACGATTGTGGGGTTTACCGGGGACAGTGCATTTGTTGACTTTGCACTTAAAGAAGCCACTCCCGAAGCGATATATAAACTTTTAGAGAAGACTGGTGAAAACATCCCCGGATATGTGCTTGTCTCGGATATAATGCAGAAACCGGAACACTTAATCAGGGAGGGACATAACCTCAAAGAAGCTGTTGATATGTTTACCCGAACGGGAAGCCTTTTCATCCCCGTGGTAGACAAAGACGGGGATTTGATAGGGGAGGTGACCCTTCAGGAACTTATGCGCGTTTGCCTGCCCCGGTATATATTATGGATGGATGATTTTCAGCCCATTCTTAATTTCGAGCCCTTTCGTAACATGTTATTCAACGAAGACAATACCTGGCTTGAAGAGATCATGATATATGATATTGTAAAGGTCCATGCAGGCGATCCGGCTATCAAAGCGGGTGTCGGGATGACGAAATTATCTGTTGACCATGCTTACGTGCTCGAAGATAAAAAACTTGCAGGGATTGTTACACTTCAGCAATTTGTATACAAAGTACTAAGGGAATAGGCCATGCAAAATAACGATGGGAAACTGACATTCGCGCAGATTGGTATCCGCGGCGCCATTATGGTCGCTGCAAGTATGCTTGTAGGTTACCTCTCTGGTTATTCGGGGATGCACAATGCAAAACAGATCCTTGCAATATCCATTTTTACCCTGATCATTTCGGCTACCCTGCTATTTTGGAATTTCAGGCTGGCCATTGCATTTATCGGCATGGCCATTATCCTGGGCGGTAAAGTGCTTACCCTTGAACAGTTTATAAGCTCGGCAGAACTCGACATCATCCTATTTCTTATCGGTATGATGACACTCGTGGGCGTATTGAAAGACCTCGGGCTCTTCTCATGGATTATTCAGCTTGTAATCGGCATGGAACATATGACCGGCAGGCTGTTTATTATTACCGTGATTATTATTTCAGCCCTTATGGCAAGTATCGTAGATGAAGTAACCTCCATAGTTTTTATGCTTGCATTGATATTCCAGGTTTGCGACACGCTGAAGGTCAAGCCTACTCCTTATGTAATTATCTCTGTACTGGCTACAAACATTGGCTCCAGCGGTACCATGCTGGGAAATCCTATCGGGATTCTTATTGGCACCAAGGCAGGTTTTTCGTTTGTTGATTTTCTGGTATGGGCAACGCCGGTAATGCTGGTTTCACTTATATTAACACTCATATTGGTTATTTTCTGGTTTAAAAAAGATATACAGGTGCTTTCGGAAAGGCTCGAATCGAGAAGGAGGATGCAGGCGGGATTAGGTCCGCTGGTTGAAATTCCATATAAAAAAGGCCTTGCTATTCTTATTTCAGCTATTACCCTTATTGCGTTGCACCATACCCTTGAACAAAAACTGGGCATTGAGAAAAACACACTGCTTATTGTAGCCCCGCTGGCTATCTCTGGTCTGCTTATGATCTGGAAAAATGAAAGGGCGAGACATTATATTGAATCGGAAGTGGAGTGGTGGACACTGATGTTTTTTATGATGCTGTTTGCTGTTGCCGGTTCACTTGAGAAAACAGGTGTTACCGAACAGATAGCCAACAATTTTACAAATACTTTCGGTGAAAACCCTTACGTGCTTACTCCGGTTATATTGTTCATGTCTGCCATAGGCTCGGCATTCGTAGATAATATCGTATTTGTGGCTGCTTTTATCCCTGTAGTGAATGAAATCGGGGCAACCCCCCTGTGGTGGGCGTTATTATTCGGCGGATGCTTTGGCGGCAATATTACAATGATAGGTTCCACTGCCAATATTGTGGCCCTCGGTATGATGGAAAAACGATACAGACAACATATCACTTTCCTTGAATGGTTTAGGATCGGCATTGTAGTAGGAATTTTTACATGTATCATTGCCACCTTGTTGTTGTACCTGCTCATACCACTTATGCCAGCAACAGCCGGGTATTGAAAAGTTGTTCTAAATGTATTTAACTAAAGTTCATCAATAAAATTAGGTAATCGGGGTTAAATACAATTTGTATATTTGCAGATCAATAATATTGTTATGGGGCTTGAAATAGGAAAACAGAATCTTGAAAAGTTTATCATGGTGGGTGACAGGGTTTTGATAAAACCTAAAACCTTGCAGGACAGGACAAAAACAGGGCTTTATCTTCCGCCCGGTGTTCAGGAAAAGGAAAAGATTCAGGTAGGATATGTATTAAAGGTCGGGCCTGGTTATCCCATTCCTGCTGTGAATGAGTCCGATGAACCCTGGAAGGACAAAAGTGACGAAGTGAAATATGTACCCTTACAACCCAAAGTGGGCGATGCGGCTATTTATTTGCAAAACAGCAGTTTCGAAATAGAATTTAACGATGAAAAATTTGTCATCATCCCGCATAATGCAATACTGATGTTGATCAGGGATGAGGAACTATTCAGGTAATGGTTTTTTATTTAACCTTATTTTTATACCAGCGTTAAAGTTTACCGGCAATCCCGGATAATAATATCTGGGTGAAGAATTGATATTTTCGGGTGCATTTACAAGTATCATGGATGCATAATGCATATTCAGCAAATTATACACACTGGCAAAAAGATCAAGGCTGTATTTTTCTTTAAACAAAATTTTGTAGCTGACTTTGGCATTCAGCAAGGTATAACTTTTTGTCTTGCCATTGTTTGAATCATTTAAAAACATTGACCCGGTATGCTGAAGATTTACTGTGTAACTTAATCCACTGTTTTTCGACCCGCTGAAACCTATTGTAAGCATATATTCGGGAATTCCAGGCAGAAGATTGCCGGAATAATCGTTGCCGTCATCTTCAAAAGACCGGAACCTGTTTTTTGAATAATAAGCCGACACAGAAACTGCATTTACTCTGTCCTGCCCTGAAACACTGTTTCCAAAAAAATAGTTTACCGAGGCTTCGAGGCCATAATGGACCGTTTTGCCGGCGTTTGTCCCAGTGAAAATTTCTTCGGATAACCTTTTGGTAACAAGCAGGTTTTTTACATTCATGCTGTAAAATGACAATTCGTAGTTTATTCTTCTTCCCGCAACCATTCCCCTTACGCCGGTTTCATGGTTCCATCCCGATTCAGGCTTAATGGCTGTGTTTTTTATGCCTTCGGGATCAAGTGTTTCTTCAACCGATGGGGGTGAAAAACCGTGGCTGACGAGGAGATATAATGAAACTGCCTCAGAGAATGCGATATTTAACCCGGCATGCGGGGAAAATACCGGGTTGAAGGAGTGTTTTTCATCATCAATGGTTGAATCAGTAAGATGATGAAGGGAGGCACTATAGGCAAGGTTGTTGTAATTCATGCCTGCTGTAAGTGTAAGTTTATTGAGCAGTTCAGCTTTATAGTGCAAAAAGATGTTGTAATAAAACCTTACCTCATTGTTACTGCTTTGTTGTTGTCCTTTCAGCCCATCATTGGTTTCGAAAATATCCCACAGATAGTTTTCACTGAACAATTCTGTTCCGAAGGCAAACGTATTGGCCCTGAAAGAAAGGGTAAACTTTGACCTTCCTCCATACATGAACGATTGATCGTCAAGTATATTGAAAGGTCGTGATTCGTACTGGTTAAAAAAAGATGCATAAACAGTTGAATGGTTGTAAAAATTGTTGTTAAAACGCTTTGTATAGGTTATGCCACCGAGTGTTTTATCGTAGTTTTCATACCCTTTGATGCTCTGCCAGTTGGCTGCTGCATTTCCGGGGTTATCCGTGAAATCTTCTTCGCTTAATGAACTGGGGATGTACGCATGAAGGTTCACATGGTACAAGAATAGACTTAGATGAGATTTTTCAAATCTTGTATGAGATAAAAGGTGAAAAGAATACCTGTTTGTTTCGTTGTTTTCTCTGAATCCATTGTAGTTTAAATAATTAAACCCAGCGGCAAAATTGCTCTTTTCTTTGTTGACACTTACTGTTGCCGAGGTTTTATGCAAACCAAAAGACCCGGTTGTGTAATGAAGGGCAACGGAGGTCTGATCAGTTGCTTCTCTTTCCGCGGAAATGTTCACTGCCCCTCCCAGTCCGGCGCCATAGATACCCGAAGCAGGGCCCCTGATGATCTCGATTTTACCGATAATCGAGGGATCAATGTCTTCAATAGTGGTTACTCCCTCGCCGGTGGTGAGCGGAATTCCTTCGAAATAAGCCTTCACGCGGTTGGTGGAGTAAGGGTTTCTTGATCCAATTCCTCTTATTACAAGCCTGTTGGTTGTTAATGTACCGCTTTGCATGAATATTCCCGGAAGGTTGTTTAAAGAAGAATTAAGCCATGCGGGATTTCCCATAGACAGCTTTTCACCCGTTACTACCGAGACATGACCTGACAGTGTATGTAATCTTTGCCTGAATGCCGTGCTTGAAACAGTGACCTCAGATAAAGTGACCTCCGAGATTTCAAGCCTTATGTAAACAGGTTTCCGATGATCAACAACTTTAATTTGAACAGGTTTGTAGCCCAGGCTACTGATACTCAGGGTTACCGGCATGGTATCGGTTTCCAGGGTGAAATGGCCAGTCGAATCAGTAACCGTGTAGAAGTCTTCACCTGCCAAAATTGTAACACCCGGTAAAGGTTCATCGCTGGTGTTATCGAAAACATAACCATTAATCCGGCCATATGAGGATGCATTCAAAAACAGTATAACATTCAGAAGTAGAAAACGCATTTTAATTATCAATTGTGAATAAAAACATGTGGTTCTGGGATTTGTTCTGTAAATTTATGCCTAAGTTGAGTGATATGAGTGTAACGAAATAGCGCTTTACTTAGGTATAACCCGATATAGAAAATGTTGCTTTTTACCATATTCTTTAGTGAAAGGCTTACATTTTTTAAGTAGATTGAGCAATTATTCTTATGAGCTTAGCGAATAAACTGCTCAATTTGGGTTAAAATCCGAAATTAATGAATGTAAATGTAACATTCTATATTTTAAAGGTTTAATTTGATTAAAATATGAATTCGCCTTATCTTATCCTGCCTCTTGCTGTTTTATCCCTGGTGTTATATTTTATATCATTATCGCTGAGCAAACTGCAAATAATCAGGAGGGTTACACACAGGAAAATATGGAACCTGCTCCTGCTTGTTACATTTTTGGTTACTGCACTTCTTGGTTTAATACTTGCAATTCAGGTAAACTATAAGCTGAAGCTGCCATTTTTGAAACAGATGTTAATATGGCATGTTGATTTCGGGATAGGAATGACTATGATCGCGGTGTTTCATTTTTTATGGCATTGGAGCTATTTTATCCATATTTTCAGGAAACATAAAAAAGATGCTGCTGACAGTATTAACTTATCCGTTGAAGAACAATTCCCAGGGGATACAGGAAAATGGTCTGCGAAAACATTTGCATGGTCTGCTGTTCTGCTGGGTTTTACAACTATTTTAACCCAGGTGGTTATGTTGCGTGAGTTTTTGATGGTTTTTGACGGCAACGAACTGATTATTGGCATTATTCTGGCAATCTGGATGGTTTTAACTGCTACCGGCGCTTTTCTTGGCAGACTGGTTAAAGAAAAGCGATATTCGCCGGTTCATATTGCGATTGCTTTTATTTTTCTGGGTGTCTTGCCCATCGTGGGTGTATTCCTGGCAAATTTTTTAAAAAACATAGTATTTCAGCCGGGTGTGGCATTTGGTATTTTTAAAATTGTATATTCCACAACTTTTATCCTCTTGCCTTTCTGCCTTCTTTCGGGATTCCTGTTTACCAATATCGCAGTAATGTATTCGGCAGTCCTGAAGAAAAAGAAAATTGATAAAATCTATGCATTTGAATCGGCCGGTAGTATTCTCGGCGGATTGGTATTTAGTTACCTGCTGGCATCGCTTCTTAGTACTTTTCAGGTTTTGGCCATGCTGTTTTTTATCAATGTAATAAGTTCGCTTTTCATATCACGAATAAATCTGTATGCACGAATTATACTTGCTTTCACGGCATTTTCGGTTTTGCTGGTTCCATTTTTGGTTAATGTTGACCAGATGACAAAACAATTCCTCTTCCCGCATCAGGAAATTAAATATTTGAAAGATACCCCTTTTGGCAATCTTGTGGTAACAGCATACGGCGACCAGGCAAACTTTTATGAAAACAGTGTCCTGATGTTTACTACCGAAAATACTGTTGAAAATGAAGAAGCTGTTCACTACGCGATGATACAGCATAAAAGCCCTAAGGATGTTTTGCTTATCTCGGGGGGTATTTCAGGTATTACAGAAGAAATTTTAAAATACCATACTAAGCAACTGGATTATGTGGAGTTAAACCCATGGATTGTTAAACTGGGCCAACGTTACACACCAGCGCTCGAAAAGCCCGGTATTCAGGTTATCAATGAGGATGCAAGGCTCTATATTAAAAAAACAGACAGAAAATACGATGTGGTGATTATCAATCTCCCGGACCCTGTAACTGCGCAAATCAACAGGTATTATACCATAGATTTTTTCAGGGAAATAAAAAGCAATCTCAACCACGGGGGTATCGTTGCTTTCGGGCTCTCTTCAACGGCCAATTATTTAAGCGACAAAGTCCTGGAACTAAACTCGGTAATATACAAAACAGTGAAGAATGTTTTTAATCATGTATTGGTTTTCCCGGGTGAAAAGAACCATTTTGTATTGTCTGATAATCCGTTGAGGTATAACATTACCGGGTTATTTGAGGAAAAGGGTATTGAAAACATATATGTGAATAAATATTATCTTAACGATGAATTGATCACGCAAAGGGCAGAACTCATTACCTCATCACTGAAACCAGAGGCAAAAATAAACCGTGATTTTTCACCCATAGCATATTTCACTTCAATAAACTATTGGCTAAGCAAATTTGGGCCAGGAAAAACACTCATTTTTCCGGTTGCTGTCATAATCCTGTTATTCATTATTCTGCTTGTCAGTGCGCATCCGGCAAATACAGGCATGTTAATGGCGGGTTATACGGCATCGGCGATGGAAGTTCTGCTGATCATATTGTTCCAGGTGATTTATGGATATATTTATATATTAATGGGTGCTTTTTTCGCTGTTTTCATGGGTGGGTTGACACTGGGGGCTGCCAGCCGTGAAAAAATCATACCCCGGCCGGTGTTGCAGGATATTGGAAAACTGCAACTCCTTATGGTGCTGCTCATTGTTATTTCTTTACCGGTTATTGCATTGCTCAGGACGTTGACAGAATATAAAGCGCTTGTTTTTATTGTTTGTTTCGGTATTTTGTTTTTAGTTGCATTCCTTGTCGGCATCTTCTTTTCTTTAGCTTCAGGCACTTATCAGGGAAAAGTAAAAAATATTGCAGCCGGCATTTATTCTTACGATCTTTTAGGTTCGGCAATCGGGGCATTTTTTACCTCCATTATACTTATTCCGTTGCTGGGATTATATTGGACAATAGCTGTTACTGCAGGTCTATCATTGCTTACATGGCTGGTGGTATATATAAAATCGGCAAAGCTTTCAGTTTAAGAGACTATATTTATCGAAGATATATGTTAGCAGCAGCGACAGTGAAAAGGACATAACCGGCGCGATGAGCCACACCAGGAAGAATTTGTTGACTTCGGTTTTTCTGAAGATGTTTCTGTATCCTACTTTTGCCACACCCATTCCAATTATGCCTGCCGTGCTTAATTGTACCAGCGATGTTGGTATTCCTTTTGTAACAGAAACAAGAAGGAGGATCGTGCCGGTAATAAACGAAATTATAATAGCCTCTATAGGCCCGAAAAGTATGATCCCCTTGCCGGCTTTTTCCACAATTTTGTTCCCAAATACCGAACTACCTATTCCAAAACTGGGGGCCACAATCATGGTCGAAAGGAGCATGATCAGGATAAAGGGATTCCCTTCTGCTTTAATATTCAGTTCATTTATTACCATTGAGGCAACAGGTCCCGAGGCATTTGCAACATTGTTGGCGCCAATTGAAAAAGACACATATAAGGCCATAAGTATGATGAAACCTTTTATCAGGGGATGTTTTGAAATATTGTTGAATGTGAAAAATCCCCTGCGGCGAAAAGGAATATAAACATACCTTCCGATTAAATAACATAAAATAAACGACAATACAGGAGTAATAAACCAGGCAGGGATAATTTCAACAAAGAGTTTATGGGTATTCAATACATCAAAATATACAGCCGCCCCCGAAAGTGCAAGAACTGTAGATTGACTGGTAGACTGTGGTATGCCGAGCAAATTTGCCAGCAACAGCGAAACAGCTACAGAAAACAGGATGATGGAAACAAGCCCGTAATTCATGTATTGCGGATCAATAATATCCTTCCCTATGGTTGTTGCAGTGGCCTTTCCGGCTAAAATAGCGCCAAAGAATACCATTATTCCGAACAACCCGGGTATCAGGCTCTTTCTGATAATGTTGGCGCCATAAGCAACCGAAAAGGACGGGCCTGTTCCGCTACCTCCCATATTTATTGATAAAAAAACTGCTACCAGGAAAGGTATCAACAGGTGGTTAAACAGAGGTGACATCGTATAATTAATTAAAATTGATACGACGAAGTTATTTATAAACCCAAACCGTTTTTCGGTAATTAAAGACAAAAAAAACCGGTAAATTTTTACCGGTTTGGATCATTATATTGATTTTCTATTTTCTTTCTTTCATGGGGATGTAATCGGCTTTAGTTCCCAAATTTTTATAGGCAGGCCTGATGATCCTTCCGCCGGCAATAATTTCCTCTATACGGTGGGCGCACCAGCCTGCTATCCTGGCCATTGCAAAAATGGGAGTATAAAGCTCCGGCGGGATACACAACATATTGTATACAAAACCTGAATAAAAATCAACATTGGCGGCTACAACCTTCGTATTGTCCTTTATCTCGTTGAAGAGTTTTGGTGTGACCCTTTCAATGATGTCATAAAGGATAAATTCCTTTTCGCTGTTGGTAGACTTGGCAAGTTCGTAAGCGTATTTTTTCAGAATGATTGCCCTCGGATCAGACAGCGTATACACAGCATGTCCTATTCCGTATACCAATCCGGTCTGGTCATTGGCCTCTTTTCTGAGTATTTTTACAATATAATCGCTTACCTCTTTTTCGTCCTCCCAGTTTTTCACATTTTGCTTGATGTTCTCCATCATGCCCATCACCTTGTTATTGGCGCCCCCGTGTTTCGGGCCTTTAAGTGAACCTATGGCTGCGGAAATGGCAGAATAGGTATCGGTGTCAGAGGAGGTGACAACATGGGTTGTGAAGGCTGAGTTATTACCGCCGCCATGTTCAGCATGAAGAATGAGTGAAATATCAAGGGTGCGGGCTTCAAGTTCGGTGTACTTTTTATTTGGCCTTATCATCCTCAGGAAATTCTCTGCAATGCCGATTGCTTTTTCCGGATTGTGAAGGTACAGGCTCCTGTTATCATAATAGTGCGATTTGGCCTGGTATCCGTATGCAATCATGGCCGGAAACCTTGCAATAAGTTCAATGGATTGCCTGAGGACATTAAGAATATCAATGCTGTCAGGATTTTCATCGTATGAATACAGCGCCAGCACACTTCTTGCAAGTTTGTTCATGATGTCCTTACTCGGCGCTTTCAGGATCATGTTTTCTTTAAAACCCGCCGGTAGTTCAAGGTTGCTGTCAATAAGCGCTTTGAAAGAGTTAAGTTCATTCAGGTTGGGAAGTTTCCCAAAAAGAAGAAGAAAAGCTATCTCTTCAAAACCATTCCGGTCTTCCTTTGCAATGGTGCTTACGATATCGTTGATTTCAATTCCTCTGTAACGCAGTTTGCCCTGTACCGGGATAATTTCTTCTTCTTCTTTTACAAACCCGGTTACACCACCGATACGCGTGATACCAACCAAAACACCGCTTCCGTCTTTGTTCCGTAATCCCCGTTTAACATTAAAATCTATATATAACTGTTGGTCAATCTGATAATTGGCCTCGATGTTTTGGGCAAGTTCTTTCAGGTTCATGTTTAAAATTTTATGGTTTATGCAGATAATTCTTTACAGGCATGATATATGTTATCGAAAAGTAAAGGAATGTCTTTTTCAGCCACCGATGAAAATGCAATCCGGATAACATTGCTCATGTTAATGATACCCGTATCGTATTTGTTAAGCAATAAATGCCTGAGTTTTTCGCCGTCAATTCCATCTTTCAGTTTAACACACATAAAGTATCCCGAATTGAATGGCAATGCCCTGAAATATTCTTTGTATTCCTGCTTTTTGAGTGTTTCCTGAACTTTAAGAAATCTTTTGAACAATATATTATACTTTTCAAGTTTTTCCTGGTTGTAACTGTCTGAGTCAAATGCAGCCATTAATAACGATTGTGAAAGGTTACACGCATTTGATATATTTCCCCTTACGGCACCGGCAGTTTTAGCTTCAAGCACATCATAAAGTGCTTTGTCACCATTTTTAATGCCATAGGTGATGAACCCTACCCTGAACCCCCATACATAGTCTTCTTTTGTGGGGCCGTCTACTTTTATCGTGAGGATATTCTCGTGAAGGTTTGCAAGAAATGCAAAAACCGACTCTTTTTCAATTCCTTCCTGGAATACAAGTCCGAAATAGGCGTCGTCCATAATGATAACCATCTGGTTTCCTTTTTCTGCTTCTTTCTGAATCGCAGTAACAATTCCTTTGACTTCCTGCACTGTTGGGGTGTATCCGGCCGGATTGTTGGGAAAATTCAGCAGCACAACTTTTTTGCCCGGTTTCATTGTTGCAAGGGCTTGTTCGAATGATGCAAGGTCAAAGCTGTCGTCTTTAAAAAGGTTGAATTTTTCAATTTTTGTCCCATAGGCATTGGAGAATATTAGATTGTAATTTCCCCAAAACAGGTCTGACACAAGCACTGTATCTCCAGGGTTGATAAACATATAACCTACAATGCTTAATGCATGGGTGAGTGCATTTGTTACAACGGGCAGGCTGATCTCAATCCCTTTCAGCGAAGGGTTTTTTTCGTAGATCATCTCTTTCCATTTCTTTCTGATCTCGGGTCTTCCAAAACTGGGGGCATATGGAAAAGCCAGTGATGGGGAAATATTCAAAAGTTTTTCAATAGACCTGAACCTCATCGGGGAGCCATCATCTTCTACCGCAGCCCCGATTGTCGCGTTTATTTTTTTACCCTTTGCATCGGCTGTCTGGCCTAAAATTCCTTTTTTCGGGAAAAAAATATTCTTACCACGGTCGGAAAGCATTTCAAACAAAGTATTGTTCTTTTCCCTTATAACTACGTTCAACTCTTCGGCTTGTGGATTCATAAGTTTTTTTCTGCAAATGTAATTAAAGCTTTTAAATATCTTAAGATATACTTAATTTTTAAAGTAACGAATAATTAAAAAACTCATTTTTAAATATTTGGCGGAGTTATTATCCATAAAAGTTCTGATTTGCCTGGATGAATATTCATAACCAAATGGGTAATAACCGAGTTAAAATAAAAACTGTCCCCCTTTTGTAACAGGTATTCGTGTCCGTCAAGGTCTATTTTTATTTTTCCGCTAATAACAAAAAGAAATTCCTGACCGGGGTGGGTGGTCATAAAATCATGAGTGACAGCATTTGGTTTTAATTCAACAAAATAGGTTTCCATTTGCTTACCCGGGTCATGATGCGAGAGCAGGTAAAGTGAAGCTCCTGAACCATTTTCCAGTACGAATTTTTTTTCTTTGCTTGTGATCAGTGGGTTCTTGTTCAGGGTTTCATTTTCACCAATAAGTTCGCCAACTGTGGTAATGAGGTGTTCTGAAATACTCTTTAGAGTGGTGATGGATGGAAATGCTTTTGCTTTTTCGATCTGTGAAAGCGCACTCGGGCTGATACCAACCTTTCTGGCAAGGTCGTTCAACTGCATTTTCAAATACTCTCTTCTTTTTTTGATGCGCTCTCCCAACCTTTTCATATGATCTATATAGTATAATATCTGTGATAAAAATAGGATAATTATTTCCAAATATACATAATTGAAATGGTATTTAATTTAAAATTTTAAGTATAAATTAATTTGCAATCATTGACCTTGTATGCTGTAAAAAATTGTAATTCAATTATATGCAAAGTCATGATATTTTTTCATAGCCCATGTGTTTCAATTGTAGTTGGAAATTTTATTGAGTATATTTGTCGGTCTTATATGCACACGATGGAGAAATTTATTGTTTCAGCGCGAAAATACAGGCCCGATACATTCGACACGGTTGTTGGCCAGCAGTCAATTACTGTTACACTAAAAAATGCAATCAGTACAAATCACCTGGCACATGCCTATTTATTCTGTGGTCCGCGGGGTGTTGGTAAAACAACATGCGCCAGGATTTTTGCCAAAACCATCAATTGTCTGAACCTCAAATCAAATATCGAAGCATGTAATGAATGTGCCTCTTGTAAATCGTTCAACGAGTCGCGGGCATTCAACATTCACGAGCTTGATGCGGCATCCAATAATTCGGTTGACGATATCAGGAACCTGATTGACCAGGTGCGTATCCCGCCACAAATTGGTAAATACAGTATCTATATAATTGATGAGGTGCATATGTTATCCCAGCAGGCTTTTAATGCATTTCTTAAAACGCTTGAAGAGCCTCCTGCACATGCTATCTTTATTCTGGCAACCACAGAAAAACATAAAATAATCCCCACCATACTTTCACGTTGCCAGATTTTTGATTTCAACCGCATAACCATCGAAGATATTACCGGTTATCTTGAAAAAATTGCAAAAAGCGAGCATATCGCATATGAGCCTGATGCATTAAACGTTATTGCCCAGAAAGCTGACGGGGGTATGCGCGATGCCCTTTCAATATTTGATATGATGGCGAGTTTTACAGGGAATGAAATCACTTACAAAAAAGTGATTGATAACCTTAATGTACTCGATTATAATTATTATTTCAGGATTATCGAATTATTTCTTTCAGGGAATGTGGGAGAAGTTTTACTTATGTTCGACAAAATCCTGAAAGAGGGTTTTGATGCACAGAACTTTCTCAGCGGCCTTTCAAAACATTTCAGGGACCTGCTGGTGTGCAAAGACGAAAAAACGCTTATTTTACTTGAAGTGGGGAGTTCAATTCAACAACTCTATAAATCACAGGCTGCTGTTACCTCCGTTGATTTTTTGTTCAGGGCGCTGGAAATAACCAATGAATGTGACCTGTCGTTTAAAGCAAGCCGTAATCAGCGGCTTCATGTTGAACTGGCACTGATTAAGCTTTGCAGTATTGCAGACGAAAAAAAAAACTTAAAGAATTCTGATGAAGGGGAAAAAGAACAGGTTGCACCTGAACAAGCTCCCCGGATAAAAAAGGAACAACCCATAGCTGCCCCACAACAGGTTGCTGAACCTGTTACACCCATAGAGGTTAAAAAACCTCAGTATAAATCACAGGTTTCGGTTTCAATAAAAGATGCATTAAAGAAATTTGATCTACCGGTATCTGAAAACCACGAAGATAATGTAAATGGTGAAGGCTTGACTAATGATGATGAAGTTGCTGGCGTCAGGGAATCACCTTTTACCCAGGATGACCTGTTGAATGCATGGTCGGAATATGCCGAGAAGATCAGGGAATCAATGCCCCGCTCTTTCAGCACGCTTAAAACGCAGGTTCCGGTATTGAAAGAAGGTTACATAGCCGAGGTAACCCTGCTGAACCAGGCACAGGCTGATGATTTTAACCAGCGTATCAAAGGTGAACTGCTGGCATATCTGCGGGAAAACCTGAAAAATAACCTGCTTACCTTCGACATCAGGATTCCTGAAGAACCACAGACAAACGGAAGGAGGCCTTATACAGCAGAAGAAAAGTTCAGATATATGGCAGATAAAAATCCGCTTTTATTAAAACTCAAACAGGAGTTTAACCTCGATTTTGAGTAATTCATCTGTCAATCTGGTTTACTCAAAGGTATTATTTCACTATTTTTGCTGGCTCAATGAATTAATATGTAAAACAACATTTATGGAAGGAAAGAAAATTACCATCTCACAGGGAATCTTGAGTGTTCCCGACCAACCAATTATACCCTTTATTGAAGGCGACGGAACAGGTCCCGACATATGGGCAGCTTCAGTCAGGGTTATTGATACTGCAGTTGAAAAAGCCTATGCTGGGAATAGGAAAATTGTTTGGAAAGAAGTGCTGGCAGGTGAAAAAGCCTTTAATAAAACAGGGGAGTGGCTGCCAAACGAAACGCTTGAAATGATTAAAGAATATCTTGTTGCTATTAAAGGCCCGCTTACTACACCCGTTGGTGGAGGCATAAGGTCGCTGAACGTTGCGCTGCGACAGATGCTTGATCTTTACGTTTGTCTCCGTCCCGTAAAATATTATAAAGGTGTACCGTCCCCGGTAAAGGACCCTACAAAGACCGATATGGTAATTTTTCGCGAAAATTCAGAAGATATTTATGCCGGTATTGAATGGATGGATGGCACAGAGGAAGCAAAAAAAGTGATCGCCTTTTTAAAAAACGAAATGAAAGTTACAAAGATACGGTTTCCCGAAAGCTCATCCATAGGGATTAAACCTGTATCAAAGGATGGTACCGAAAGATTAGTTGATGCCGCATTGCAATATACCATTAAGCACGACCTGCCATCGTTAACGTTTGTTCATAAAGGTAATATTATGAAATTTACCGAAGGAGCCTTTCGCGATTGGGGCTATCAACTAGCAAAAAGTAAATATGGAGCTGTGGAAGTTGACGGTGGCCCGTGGTGCAGTTTAAAGAATCCTGAAACAGGCAAAGAGATTATTATTAAAGATGTAA
Source organism: Bacteroidales bacterium (assembly GCA_016936215.1). Lineage (GTDB taxonomy): Bacteria > Bacteroidota > Bacteroidia > Bacteroidales > UBA10428 > JAFGPL01. Next base: position 35,097 of record JAFGPL010000215.1, on the reverse strand, counting down.
TCGCGGACGCTTTCCTACAGCAGATACTTACCCGTCCTGCCGAATATTCTGTAATTGCCACCCTCAACCTTAATGGCGACTATATTTCAGATGCCCTTGCGGCCATTGTCGGCGGCATAGGCATTGCACCCGGTGCAAATATCAACTATCAGACAGGTCATGCTGTTTTCGAGGCTACCCATGGCACAGCCCCTAAATATGCCGGAAAAGATATGGTAAACCCGGGTTCTGTGATACTCTCGGGAGTAATGATGCTCGAATATATGGGCTGGGATGAAGCAGCTGCCTTGATAATAAGCGGCTTAACCAAAGCCATTCAGGCAAAACGTGTGACTTATGATTTTGAAAGACAGATGGAAGGCGCTACCAAACTGAAATGTTCTGAATTTGGGGATGAAATCATCAGGAACATGAACAATTGAGACATAAAGACTGTTTAGCATACGGATATAAACTACGCTTAACCATATAATATAATAAGGTATGCTGAACAACAAAATCGAAAAAATCCTGAATGAACAGGTAGAGAAAGAGGGTTATTCCTCAAGCCTTTACCTGGCTATGGCTTCCTGGGCTGAAGTAAACGGTTATGCCGGTATTGCTGCATGGCTCTATAAACAATCGGACGAGGAGCGGCAACATATGCTGAAACTGATTGGTTACATCAATGAACGGGGCGGACATGCAATTGTACCTGCTTTTAAAGAGCCTCCTGCCATACAGAAATCCGTGCTCAACATGTTCGAGGAGGTGTTACGGCATGAACAGTACATCAGCCAGTCAATCAACGAGATTGTGGCGCTGTGCCTCGAAGAGAAAGATTTTACCACCCACAACTGGATTCAGTGGTTCGTAACAGAGCAGATAGAGGAAGAAGCCCAGTCGCAGAAAATCCTCGATAAGCTTTCGATGCTGAATGAATCAAGTTTGTATGTTTTCGACCGGGATATCATGTCTTTGCGCAACAACGGCTGAGAAATTGTATTTTAAGTTTTCTTTTGCGTGACAAAATATCTTAAAGGCTGTGTAAAAAATCGAGTTAAAAACTAATTTTTTACACAACCTTTTTTAAAGGTAAGTGGCTTTCCCAATAAGTTATAGCCGTAATTACTGTGTTAGTTTATCAGCCCTTTCCCGTGCTTCCGAAATTATTTTATTGGCTTTTTCATCAGCTTCCCTAACGATGAGTTGTGCCTTATCTTCGCCTTGCTGCCGTATTTTTTTTGCCGTGATTTCGGCAGCTTTTTTGGCAATGGGATTGGTGGCCTCATTTACAAGCTTGTCAGCATTGGCATTTGCTTCGCTTCTTGTTAAATCGGCAAGCCTTGCAGCCTCCTCTTTGATCTTCTCTGCCTGAGCTTCGGCCTCGGCAATAATCTTTTGCGCCTGTTCGCCTGCAATAGCCTTAGCCTCTTCTTTCTTTTTATCTATCTCTTCTTTTGCCTTCTCTTTGATTTCCTCTTTGATGGCTTGTGCACTTTGTTTTACATTGTCTTTTAGGTCAACAGAAATATTTGGCGCCGTGAAAGTTCCTCCGACTTTTACATTCATATTTATATTCTCCGAAGGGGATATGTTTAATCCTTTTAAAGCTGCATTCGCATATAACTTATTGATGGCATCATTGGCACCCGATCCCAGCAAACTGCGCGGCATATTTATGTTCATGTTATAGTTCATGGTCTGGTCAATGCCCTGGTCACCGGCGATTACAAGATTTCCTGCACCCATTTTGGTTTCAAAAGGATCAATATATATCCTGCCGTTGCGAATCTCAAAATCTACCTTGAGGTTGCCAAGTGACATTTTGTCAAATGCCTTGGTCTTTAAAACATCTCCCAGTTTAGCGAAAGTAGGGGATTTTAAAAGGGCAATGCTATTAGAAGAAAAACTTCCTTTACCAACGATGGTATTCACAACAGGGCTCATCTGTTCATCCAGGAAACTCGTATAGCCCATGTCCAGCGATACTTTTCCTGTTGCCGATTTTGCAACGGGGGCGAGTTTTCCAAGTACTTCAAATGACCTGAATGCTGAAGGAATATCAATGCTGTCGGCCTTAATCCTGAAATCTGCCATCGGTGATTTTACATTTTGCGTATTGTATTCCCCGTTAAGTAACATCGAACCTTCGAGCATCTTCATGTCAAGGTTTTCAAGTTTTGCCTTGCCATCCCTGATAACAATTATTCCCTGAGTTTTGTCTATTACAAGTTTGTCATAAAATATTTTCTCTATTCTGGCGTCAAGCCTGAAGTCTATATTCCCGGGAATTTCAATAACACTTAAAGCCGCAGTATCTTCGGTGGTTTCCACGGATTCTTCGGTTTCGGTCATAAATTCGTTCAGATCAAGCACATTAGATGCAAACTTAAAATCGCCCTTAATGGTTTCATCATTGAATATATAAGGTATAAAATTTTCAAGCCTGCCTGCGAAGGCCATATCGCTGTTGCCTATTTCTGCATCAAAACTGGAAACCTGTACATATTTTGGTGAGAATTGTACAGATGATTCATTTATTTTAAATGCTTTGGGCATATCGGGACTGTTAAAGATAAAATCGGTTACCTGGACAAATCCGTCGGCTTTGAATTTTTCGTATTCTTCATTTTCGATATACGACATAAAACCCATGAAATCTATATTCGATTTTATTGTTCCTTTAAGTGTAACATCTTCAAGTGGAATAACATCTGAAAGGGTGGCGAGGTCAAGGTCTGCTTTGAAGATACCATTAAGGTTCATGTCGCTTTCGGGTGTTTTGATGTTCATGGTAAGGTCTATAGGATTTCCACCGAGGTCAATGTGAAACTTATTGATATCAATGGTTGAATTATTTGGGGCAACCCCGTCATAATTCAAATCTATGTCAATTTGAATATTGTCTGCCGATTTAGGCAGGTCGGGATATTTAAACATGGCATTTTCTACCTTAAGTTTGAGCGAGGCATTTGGTATTATTTCCTGTTCGCTGTTATATGTGCCTTTAACATGACCACCTAACATCAGGCTGCCCGTTGTCTTAACATCCTGGAAATCCTGCATATATATAGCCGGTACCAGCGATAAAAGCGATTTAAAATCAGTTTTTTTGGTGGCAAATTTCATATCGGTCTTTATATCCGTTTCATTTGGCATTTCGATGCTGCCCTCGAACCCGAGAGAGAGTTCATTGAGGTCAATATTGTTTTCTTTAAGTATATAAATGGAGTTTTTAAGGTCCGCATCAAGGTTAATGTTCATCGAAAGTGTGGCCTGGTTCACGTACCTTATCCCCTCCATGATGAAATTTAATGCGGCGGTGTGCGAGTTGATCGAGAGTGTCGTAAAATCCTGTGACATGTCCCCCCTGAGTATAAAATTGAATTTTTCAAGGGAAGCCGACATATTTGAACTTTCATCAATGTATTTGATCATTGCATCCCTGATCTCGAATTTTTTAAGTGATATTTTTGTAGTAAACTCTGTAGCTGTAGTATCAATTTCTTCTTCCTCTTCTTCGGCTGGTTCTTTTACGATGTCCCAGTTTGCTTTGCCATCTGCAAGTACCCTGGCCGATATTTCAGGCTCGTCAATAAGGATACCCTTTATATTGATATTCTCCATTTTTATGGCGCTGATTAGGTCAACGCGAATATCAAATGCTTTTAGCTTAAGGAGCGTATCGGTTTCAAACTCATTAATGCCCGAAACAATTAAGTTTTTTAGCACGATGCTTGCATTCGGAAAGTTTTTGATAAAAGAAAGGTTAAGGTTGGAAAAATCTACTTTGGCATTAATGTTATTATTGATCTGCTCTCTGGCAACCTGCATGATTTTGCCTTTAAAAATAAAGGGTGTAACAAGTGCAACCAATAATATGGATGCAATCACAATTAACAGTATTTTAATTAGTCTTTTCATAGTAGTTTTATTTAATTGCCTAAAATTAATAATATGTTGCCGGAATTAAAACAGAAGTTTTGTCGTTTTTTAATAATGGTGCTTTCAGATATTGCCTAAAAAACTGATTCTTCAAACTTTTCTTAGCTTTAGAAAGATGTGATGGTTCATTAAACCATTTTCATTATCATCATTCCTTCATCAGTATTTTTACTATATTTGCAGGGACGCTGACCAAAAAAAAATCCGGAAAATTCCTGTGGCTTACATAAGGTTTCTATCATATAACTCAACAGGTAAGAGGCTGTGCATTTTAATTATTCTCTTCTCAGCCATTTATTTGGGTAATTGTTATGCCCAACCCGATAACTACAAATTTTCAAGAATTGACATCAACAAAGGGCTCTCGCATAATCAGGTAAACTGTATCCTCAAAGACAGCAGGGGATTTATGTGGTTTGGTACTTTATCGGGTTTAAACCGCTATGATGGATACAATTTCAGGATTTTTAGAAACAATCCTAAAGATACCACTTCCATTAATGACAATTATATTAACAGGATATTTGAGGATAATACTGGTAAACTTTGGGTTGGTACCCGCGAGGGATTTGTTATTTATAATCCGGAGAAAGAAACTTTCGACAGGAATATTTCCGGGTTTTTAAGAAATATGGGTATTAATGCAGAATCTGCTATAGAACTGGTTAATTTTGATAAAGACAGGTCGTTCATCATAACTGCAGATTATAAACTTTATGAATACTCTGTCAGAACAAAAAACGCCAGGATTATAAACAACTCTGAAGACACCCTGAAAGGAATTCAAAAGCAGGTTTACAGTGCAATTCCCGACCGCGATGGAAATATCTGGTTTATAAGCACCACCGGTGTGCTTGAACTTACAAGCGCTGAAAATTATGAGGTGCTTTACCGTGATTATACCATATACAGGAATTTCCCTAAAGAATATATGGACTTCAGGCTATTTGTTGATGCAGACAATGATTTGTGGGTTTATGCAGCCAATTCATCGCAGGGTTTATACCATTTTAATTCACGCAGCAGGGTTTTCAGTCATTATAATACTGCATCGCCCGATATTAAGCTTGGCAGTAATATTGTGAGGGGGCTTGAACAGGATGATGAAGGTATAATCTGGGTGGGTACTGATCATGGTGGAATCAATCTGATCAATAAAAAAACGCCGTATGTCAGCTATCTATTATCAAACCCTTACGATGACAGAAGCCTGAGCCAAAACACCATTACCACACTATACAGGGATAATACAGGAATAATCTGGGCTGGCACATTTAAAAAAGGTGTTAGTTACTACCATGAAGATGTAATAAAATTCAGGCTTATCAAACATCAGGCTTCAGACCCTGAAAATATTACATATGACGATGTTAATTGCTTTAGCGAAGATGAAAATGGCAACCTTTGGATTGGTACAAACGGAGGCGGCCTTGTTTATTATGATAGGGGAAAAAACCTTTTCAGGCATTTTAAGCATAACCCCAACAACAAAAACAGCCTGAGCAGTGATGTTATAGTGAGCATGTACATGGACCAATCCGAAAAGCTTTGGATCGGCACCTATTTTGGCGGATTGAATTGTTTCGATGGCAAACGCTTTGTTCATTACAGGCACAACCCCGATAATCCTAACAGTCTTGCTGATGACAGGGTATGGGATATATACGGTGACAAGGATAATAATCTATGGATTGCTACCCTCGGAGGAGGCCTTGATTTATTAGATGTTTCTACCGGCAGGTTCAGACATTTCAAATATTCTGTAGACAGCCTTCTTACTTCGGATTTTATTGCCTCGGTTAAAGAAGACAATAAAAACAATATATGGATAGGCACAGCGGTTGGTGTTAACGTTTACAACAAAAGTACGGGGCAGTTCAGGTACTATGCTGCATCGGCGGGTGATACTGCGAGCCTGATCAACGACAATATCAACTGTATAAAAATTGATAGCCGTCAAAATATATGGATTGGTACAAGGGAAGGCCTGAGTATGTTCGACCCGCGGTTAGAATTGTTCAGGAATTTTACAAAAGAAAATGGTCTGCCTGATAACTCTGTTTTTTCTGTTGCTGAAGACCTTAACGGCAACTTGTGGCTAGGCACTACCAATGGTTTGTCAAACCTGGTTATTGAAAAAGACAACAGTGATAATATTACTTACAGGTTTAAAAACTTCGATGAGTCAGATGGGTTGCAGGGTAAAGAATTCAATAAAGGCGCAGCATTCAGGACAAAAAAAGGTGAGCTTTTATTTGGGGGCACTAACGGGTTCAATATTTTCTATCCCGATGATATCAGGGCGAATAAAAGGAAACCTGATATCGTATTTACAAGTCTTCAGATTTTCAACAACGAGGTGAAAGTGGGTGAAAAGATAAATGGCAGGGTCATACTGAAGAAAACATTTTCCCAGGTTGAAAAAATAGTGCTTAAATATCATGAAAACGTTATTTCCATTGAGTTTGCAGCACTGGATTATTTTCAGCCGGAAAAAAACCAGTATGAATACATGCTCGAAGGTTTTAACAATACCTGGATGAAAACCGACGCTTCGCTCAGAAAAGCCACATATACCAATCTTGACCAGGGCGATTATGTTTTCAGGGTTCGGGCTTCTAATAATGATGGTGTGTGGAACACTGAAGGGGTAAGTCTAAAAATTACCGTGCTGCCGCCATTCTGGAAAACAAAAACAGCATTTGTGATTTATTTCTTTGCCATCATTGGGCTTCTGTTGCTCCTTAGACATCTTATCCTTGAGCGTGAACGTATGCGCCACAGGGTGCACCAGGAGCGAATAGATGCCCACAGGAGGCATGAGATAGACATGCTTAAGATCAAATTCATTACCAATATAAGTCATGAATTCAAAACGCCGCTTTCGTTGATTATTACCCCACTTGAGAACCTCATTAAGAACTCGGGGAGTTCGGAAAATAATAAATATCTCACACTTATTTACCGAAATGCCCGCCGGTTGTTAAACCTGGTAAACCAGTTGCTTGACTTCAGGCGCCTGGAATTCCAGGAACTCAAGCTTAACCTTGCACAGGGTGATATTATTTCGTTTGTCAGGGATATAACAGATTCGTTTTCAGACCTTGCCGAAAAGAAGGAGATTGATTACAGGTTTCACTCATCGCTAAAGGAAATAATTACCTTTTTTGATCAGGACAAGGTTGAGAAGATAACTTTCAACCTGCTGTCGAATGCATTTAAGTTTACACCCGAAAAAGGGGTAATAGGGGTAACAGTTGATATCGCTGATACCGGTACATTACAGTTCTCCTCAAACAACGATGGGTTTGCAAAATATATTTGTATTAGTGTGAATGACACCGGTATAGGTATCCCGGAAGAGAAACAGGGCAGGATTTTTGAAAGGTTTTTCAGTGAAGACAATCAAAAAGTATTGATCAACCAGGGATCGGGGATAGGGCTTTCGCTTGTAAATGAATTTGTTAAGTCCCATAAAGGCTATGTTAAGCTTGAGAGCGAACCGGGTAAAGGAAGCCGGTTTACCATTTATCTTCCATTTATGCCTGAACTGCCTGTTGAAGATAAAAAAATACCCGATCTTTCGGCAGATGAAACTTTACCAGGCTCATCTCCCCTGTATGCAGCTGAAATGAATGAGGAAACAGAGAAACCAGATACGCGCAGACAGGTAATAATGCTTGTTGAGGATAATGCCGATTTTCTTTTTTATCTGAAGGATAATTTAAAAATGAACTACTCCATCATTGAAGCATCCAATGGTCTCGAGGGATGGCAACTGGCACAACAAAAAATCCCCGACCTTATTGTCACCGACATTATGATGCCCGAAATGGATGGTATTGAACTCTGTAAAAAGATAAAATCAGATAAAAATACTTCGCACATTCCCGTGATACTCCTTACCGGCCGCACATCAAATAAAAAAAGACTGGAAGGGTTTGAACTAGGTGCCGATGACTATATTACCAAACCTTTTAGTTTTGAAATACTCGAATCGAGGATCAAAAACCTTATTCTTCAGCGTGAATTAATCCGAAAATCATTTCAGAAACGCTTTGAATTAACGCCTTCAGAAATTCAGATTACTTCCCTTGATGAAAAACTGATCAAAAAAGCGCTGTTAATTGTTGAAAATAATATTTCAGATCCTGATTTTTCAGTAGATAAACTAAGCCGCGAGATTGGCATGAGCCGGGTGCACCTCTATAAAAAACTTACTTCATTAACTGGTAAAACGCCGATAGAATTTATTAGGATAATAAGGCTTAGAAGGGCTGCCCAGCTTTTAGAGAAAAGCCAGTTGTCGGTTTCTGAAGTTGCGTACCAGGTTGGATTTAATAATCCAAAGTATTTCACCAAGTATTTTAAAAGCGAATTTAAGCTGCTTCCTTCAGAATATGCTTCCTCCAAACAAACAAAATCAGGAGATATAAAGTCGTTCTGAAACCTTGCATTTTGTTATTTCAGCCTGCATTTCTTTAAAATAACCTTTCAAATCACTCTTTTTTGTTAACATTTCGCTCACCATTAAGAATGATTTCCATCCCCTCGATAATAATTGCTTAGTGTAGTTTTGATATCAACTTACTTAATAGTTATTGATGTTTTGATATTGAAGTGTGGAATTAAGCGATAAAAATTTAAGAAGACAATACAATATCATCCTCGTGCTTGAATTTATCCTGTTTATCATTATTGCAGCCGGGGTAGTTTTGATATTTACGCTTTAACGGGTATGTATTATTGGAAAACATGTATTTAATGCGAATTAAAAGTTGGATAGATGCTACTAAAACACCAACCTGCCCGCCTCCGCCTCAGGCGGATTTGGCAGACGGGTCTGTCAGCCACACTGCTAAGGCAGACAGGGTCACGAAGGTTCACAAAGTATATTCTTTGTGTTTACTTAGAGCCTTTGTGCCTTTGCGGCAACGCATTACATTTTCCAACACTTAATTGGTATATAATATAATAATAAGGTATAGTGAAAAACAAACTGGCAGTTAACAAATGGCATCGTTCTTCTTAACATTTGGACAGTACTGTCATTATTAACTTATATAATTTTGATTTTAAACCCAAAGGAAAAACTACTTAATACTATGAAAAGGCTCCTGATACTTTTTATTCCCTTATTTATATCTTGTAAAAATCAGGTTGTTAAAACATCCGACAGTCTTCTTATTCATCTTAGCGACAGTGTCTTAAAAACCGTAAGGCTTCAGGTAATTAATAAAGATATTATCCACATTTGTGCTACTGCCGACAATACATTGCAGGAGTATAACAGTATGATTGTTGATAATCCTGCAATGCCATTCACAAAATGGAATTATAAAAAAACCGATAGCCTTGTTATTCTATCCACCGAAAGTCTTATAGCAGAAGTGTCAACAAAAAATGGGACTGTTGTTTTTAAAGATACAGATGGTAATGTTATACTGAAAGAAAAAAACGGTGGTGGTAAAACCTTTGCTGCATTGGAAGCGGGAAATAAAAAGCTGTTTTCGGTAAGACAGGTGTTTGAATCGCCTGACGACGAGGCCTTTTATGGTTTAGGCCAGCATCAGAACAGGCAGATGAACTATAAAGGAGAAGATGTAGAACTGGCACAGCATAACCTGGTGGCCATTGTTCCTTTTTTGTATTCAAGTAAAAATTATGGCATTTTATGGGACAACTATTCCATCACCCGATTCGGTGATTCCCGTGAATTTCAACCAATATCGGGTTTAAATCTGTTTTCAAAAGACGGGGAACCTGGCGGATTAACTGCAAGTTATTTCCATCAAAACAAACTGGTTTTATCACGTATGGAAGATACCATTGATTACCAATATCTTGAATCAATGGACAGATGGCCGGGAGATGTTCCAAAACGTGATGTAAAAATTGTATGGGAAGGTTCTTTTTCATCTGAAACCGAAGGTAACCATAAGTTTTCATTATATGCCTCTGAATATTTCAAACTCTGGATTGACGACAAGCTGATATTTGACAGATGGAGACAGAACTGGAACCCCTGGTATCACAAATTCCAGGTAGAGATGGCAAAGAATGAAAAACATACCATTAAAATCGAATGGATACCCAACGAAGGTTACCTTGCACTGCTTCACCTTGATCCGCTTCCTGTCGGAGAACAAAATAACCTTTCGTTATACTCAGAAGTCGCCCATGCTATTGACTATTATTTTATTAAAGGCAATAGCGCCGATGAAGTGATCAGCGGATACCGGAAATTAACCGGAAAGGCTCCGATAATGCCAAAGTGGGCAATGGGTTTCTGGCAGAGCAGGGAGAGGTATAAAACACAGGAAGAACTTACCGGTGTGGTGAAAGAGTTTCGAAACCGCGGCATTCCATTGGACAATATTGTTCTTGACTGGTTTTACTGGAGAGAAGATGATTGGGGCTCGCATGAATTTGATAAAGAGCGTTTTCCCGATCCGGATGGTATGATAAAAGAACTTCATGACAGCTTCAATACCAGGATAATGATTTCGGTTTGGCCCAAATTCTATCGGGGTACCGGTCATTTCGACCAGATGAATGAGAAAGGGTTCCTTTATCAGCGAAACCTTCAGCTTGAAAGAAAAGACTGGGTGGGTCCCGGTTATATCTCTACGTTTTACGATGCTTTTAATCCCGAAGCAAGAAAACTCTTCTGGCATCAAATCAATGAAAAATTGAACAGTAAAGGGATAGACGCATGGTGGCTTGATGCAACCGAGCCCGATATGCAGTCAAACCACTCAATAGCCGAACGAAAACTGATGATGGATACAACCTTCTTAGGTTCAGGTGCCCAATTTTTCAATGCCTTTTCTTATTTCAATTCAAAAGCCGTCTATGAAGGCTCGAGGGCCATTGACCCTGATAAAAGGGTATTTATACTTACCCGTTCTGCGTTTGCCGGTCAGCAAAGGTATGCAGCCGTTACCTGGAGCGGTGATGTTGCCAGTCGCTGGAGCGATCTGGGTGACCAGGTAGCTGCAGGTATTAATTTCAGTATTTCCGGTATCCCATACTGGACACATGATATTGGTGGATTTTCTCTTGAAAAGAGATTTGAAAATCCGCAGGGCAAAGACCTTGACGAATGGAGGGAACTGAACACCCGCTGGTACCAGTTTGGCGCATTCTGCCCGATTTTCAGGGTACACGGCCAGTTCCCGTATCGCGAGGTATATAACATTGCGCCCGAAAGTCATCCTGCATACCGGTCAATGCTTTATTATAATAAATTAAGGTATCGCCTTATGCCATATATTTATACCCTTACCGGGATGGCATATCATCAAGATTATACCATTATGAGGGCTTTGGTAATGGATTTTCCAGGCGACAGGAATGTTCATAACATAAGTGACCAGTATATGTTCGGGCCATCCCTTATGGTTTGTCCTGTTCATGAATATAAGGCCAGGCAACGCGAAGTATATTTACCGGCAGGAACAGGATGGTACGATCTTAATACCGGAAAATATTACAATGGCGGGCAGAACATCATAACAGAAGCACCCCTTGAAAAAATTCCGCTGTTTGTGAAACAGGGCTCTGTTATTCCTTTTGGCCCGGAAATGCAGTATACTGGTGAAAAGAATGCAGACTCGCTGGTGCTGTATGTATATGGCGGCAGGGATGCTGAGTTTACATTATATGAAGATGACGGGGTCACTTATAATTACGAAAAAGGTGATTTTTCATTTATCACAATTAAATACAACGATGAAAATAGAATCCTGACAATTGAAAACAGACAAGGAGAATACCCTGGCATGTTGAAGGACAGGGTCTTTAAGGTAGTATTCATTGACCCTGAAAAAGAGACGGGTATAGATGTTATACCTTCAACCGCCGGGACAGTCAATTACAACGGAACATTACAATCTTTGGAAATTAAATAATGTTAACCTTAACAAATAAACCTAAATAACACTTATTAAAACTATGAAAAAGGTACCAGATAAACGTGAATTTTTTGTATGTGGTTCTTTTACAAAGGGTTTGTCAAAAATATTGGCATTGCTTATGGTTATGATGCTTGCCGGTAATTCATATTTAACAGCCCAGGAAAAGCAACCAGCGAGACAGATTACAGGAAAAGTTGTTTCTTCTGATGACAATCTTCCCATTCCCGGTGCAAATGTTGTGATAATGGGTACACAAACCGGAACTGTCACCGACATGGATGGTAATTTCAGTATTGCAGCATCGTCGGATGATGTGCTTCAGGTTTCTTTTATCGGATACCTGAAAGAAGAAATCACAGTAGGTAATTCAACCACCCTCAATGTAAACCTTATACCCGATATTGCCCAACTGGATGAGGTGGTGGTTGTTGGCTATGGTGTTCAAAAGAAAAAACTTCTGACTGGTGCTACTTCTCATGTTAAAGGTGAAGACCTGGTTAAAATGAACTCATTATCTCCTTTAGCCGCAATGCAAGGTCAAAGCGCCGGTGTCCGTATTACTCCCCATTCGGGACAACCGGGAGAAGGATTTAAAGTTTCCATCAGGGGAATAGCTACTGTCGGATCAAATGCTCCTCTATTTATAGTTGACGGAATGCCTGTAGACAGTGCACTTTCTTTTCTGAATAACGCAGATATTGAATCGGTTGATATTCTGAAAGATGCGGCTTCGGCTGCAATATATGGCAATAGGGCAGCAAACGGGGTCGTATTAATTACCACTAAACAAGGCAAAGCTGGCCAATCATCAATAAGTTATGATGGTTATGTTGGAGTACAAAATCTATATAAAAAACTGGAATTACTGAATGCCAAACAATATGCTTTAATAATGAATGAAGCCAATCTGAATAATGGCAGGTCACTGTGGAACTTCCCATCGTATGGAATATATCTTGATTCAATTGGAACTGGTACTGATTGGCTTGATGAAATGTTTGTAAAGAATGCATTAACCCAAAGTCATGTCATCAGTGCAACGGGAGGTTCTGAAAAATCTGTTTATTCGATGTCAATTGCCTATACAGACCAAGAGGGTATATTGGGAGGTAAAGATATTTCAGATTATAACAGGTATTCATTTCGTATTAATTCTGAACATAAATCAAATAAGTATTTTACTATTGGAGAGCACTTTAGCTATGCTTATACACAAAAGAGGGGAGTTGGAGTAGGTGATTTATACAGCAATAGTTTGCATGGTGCTTTCAATACCAGCCCATTTTTACCGGTATATGACAATAATGGAGAATATTTTAATGCAAATGCTAAAGATACAGCCGGGCAAACATTGTATAAATGGAACAATGGAGAGACAAATCCTTATGGTATTCTCCAGTTAAATAATCAGAGAATAGATATAAATAATTATCTAATTGGTGATATTTATGCAGTGATTGAACCTTTACTAGGATTGAAATATCGAACAAATTTTGGTATTAATCTAACTGCAGGATCATATAATAAATTTGCCCCTCAATATGAACTGTCTTCGGTAGCATTTAATCCTAAGGCCTTTGTTGAACAGAGCAGTTGGGGTAATGTTACCTGGAAATGGGAGAATACAATAAGTTACGATTTACAGTTTTCTGAGCATTCACTCTCTGCTTTAGCTGGTATGTCTGCACAAAAAAGAACAGGTGCTACCCAGTATGGTAAGAATACCGGGCTGATATTCAATGATTATGAGCATGCATGGCTTGATAATGCAAAAAACCTTGATTATGGCGGGGTACGATTGTTAACCGGAAAACCTGAAACTAAATTGGCCCTAGTTTCTTATTTTGGAAGAGTGCTTTATGATTTCCGGGAGACATTTTTGTTAAGTGGTACTCTGCGCATTGATGGTTCTTCAAGGTTTGCAGTAGGAAACCGATGGGGTTATTTTCCTTCTTTTTCTGCAGGATGGGTTTTGTCCAACCAGGATTTTCTCAAATCTTTAACTTTTCTTGATTTCTTAAAACTACGAGCTAGTTGGGGACAAAATGGAAACGAGAAGATCAGGGAGTTTGCATATCTTGCAACAATACTATCAGACCAGTATTATTTCTTTGGTAATGATGTAGCAACCTTAGGGTCTTATCCAAATGTTCTTCCAAATGAAGAACTTACATGGGAAACATCTGAACAATTAAACATTGGATTTGATGCACGGGTATTGAACAGGTTGAGCATAAACCTGGATTATTATATTAAAACTACCAAAGATTGGTTGGTTGAAGCCCCAATTATGGCAACTGCAGGTGCCAATGCTCCGCTCATCAATGGTGGTGATGTGAGAAATTCAGGTTTAGAGCTTGTTTTGGGATGGAATGACAGGATTGGGAATATTAACTATTATGTTAATGGTAACGTGTCTTATAATAAAAACAAAGTTTTACGAATCGCCAATGCTGAAGGTATAATTCATGGTAAATCAAATGTTTTATGGCAGGGTATAAGCGAAATTTATCGTGCAGAAGTTGGTTATCCCATTGGTTATTTCTGGGGGTATGAAACTGCCGGGCTATTTCAGGATGTTGAACAGATAAATAATTATAGAAACGATGCAGGACAATTGCTCCAAAAGGATGCAAAACCCGGTGACGTTATATTTGTTGATCATAATAATGATGGCATCATAAACGAAGATGACCGTCATGAGATTGGTAACCCTCATCCTGATTTTATTTTTGGTTTAAATTTCGGAGCTGAATATAAAGGATTCGATTTTTCAATTACTTCTAATGGAGTATTTGGCAACCAGATTGCAAAAGGCTTTCGTTCTATGGAACGTCTTCAGAATAACTGGACTACTGAGGTTTTGGAACGGTGGCATGGTAAAGGGACCTCTAACCGCTTTCCCCGTGTAATAGAAAAAAGTGCTGATAAAAACAAAAACTGGGACAATTTCTCCGACTTGTACCTTGAAAGTGGTGCATACTGGAGATTTAGCAATGTAACACTGGGTTATGACTTTGCGACAATGTTAAGGGATAGGATCAAAGCATCTCAGGTAAGGGTATATCTTGCTGCACAAAATTTATTTACAATTACCAAATACACAGGTATGGACCCAGACATTGGTTATGCACAGGATGGATGGGCTTCAGGAATTGACCTCGGATACTATCCTCATCCACGGACATTTTTAATTGGTATTAATCTTAAGTTTTAATTATTAAGCCAGATTACAATGAAAAAGATTTTTGTTTTATTTAATATAATATTACTTGTTGCTTGTGGCGACAGTTTTCTTGAAGAGTCTCCCATCACCATCAAGGTAGATAAAAACTTTTATGCAACCGAACAAGATGTTTATGAAGCTTTGGTTGGTTGCTATAAAATTTTGCAATGGGAAGAATATGGTAGTTACTGGCACATAGCCGAAACTGCTTCTGATAACGTGTTTTTAGGTACCGGTGCACAAGAAGGGAAAATCGGATGGGATGATTGGTTGGATTACAATGATGAAAACTTGTGTGATGAATTCTGGGAACGTTGTTATATGGGCATTTTCAGATGCAATTCTCTTCTCGTGAATACAAAACCTGAAACCTTTACAAATGTTGCTGTAATTAACAAATACATCGCAGAAGCCCGTTTTCTTAGGGCTTACTATTATTTTGACTTGATACGTGTTTTTGGAAATATTCCGCTATTTGACAAGCCTGAATTCGATAAATATCGCAAACAGGCTTCTCCGGAGGAAGTATATACGTTTATAGCCACAGACTTGAAATATGCTATTGAAAATATCCCTGCCTTGAGATATGAATCTATTTCGCCTTCAGAAAGTGGAAGGGTTACAAAATGGGCTGCTGAAGCATTAATGGCAAGGGTTTACTTATATTATACAGGCTATTATGCAAAACCCGATCTTGTTGGTATAATAGACAAAGTAACTGTTACAGGTTATATTAATGATGTTATTGAATCTAGCGGTCATGGGTTGGTTGATGATTTTCGTGCGCTTTGGGGATACGCGCTCAATGAGTCATATCTTGAAAAACTTACAGGTAATAGCGATCTCACATTTGCTGGAGAAAACAATAAAGAGATTGTTTTTGCTATTAAATTCTCAGAAACTGGAATCCACGGTAAATATGACGGTTCTCACTGGATAGTTTATAATGGCTATCGCTCATATGCAAAAGACCCTGTTGCATCGGGATGGGGTTTTGCCACTGTAAATCCAAAATTATGGAATGCATACAGGGATGATGATCTGCGCAAAAAAGGCTCTATCATAGATATGAAAGCTGACAATGTTGGTTATACCGCAATTGATCAGAATGAGTATACCGGATACTGGCAGACAAAATATATCCCGGTAGCTATAGATAATACAGATCGGTTAACAGCTTTGGAAAGAAACTGGCAATATGGACAACCATACGATTTTTATGTAATCCGCTTTGCTGATGTGTTGTTAATGGGTGCAGAGCTAAACTTGGATACTGACCCGGGTAAAGCTCAAATTCAGTTCGATATGGTACGCAACCGGGCATTTGGAGGTGCAGCACCTGCAGAAACTGTTAGCAAGGAAGCGATCATGGAGGAACGCCGACTTGAACTGGCCTTTGAAGGTATTCGATACTGGGATTTGCTTCGGCAAGGTTTGGATGTGGCTAAATCTGCATTAGATGAACCTGGTGTGGAAGTATATACCGGAGGCCTTGGTGAAGACAAGATTGTGACAAAAGTCATCAGCTTCCCATTGGTAACTAAAGGATTATTCCAGATTCCAAACGATGAGATAAAATTATCTGAAGGAACATTGATTCAAAATGCTGGTTGGTAAAATCTAGGCAGATTGATATATATTATTTAATTATTAAGAATGAGAATAATTTTTTTGCTTTATATATATGGTTCAATGAATCTAGATGCTTTATTGGAAAGCACAGGTAAACCTCCTTAAATTAACTTTAAGCAGAAAATGTATTTTGATTTCATAAAAATGAATTATCACTAACTATTTATTGAATATTACTTTAAACAATTTTAAGCTATGAAAAAATCAATTTTATCAATGATGTTGTTCTTGTTGGCAGGATTATTTCTTGTAACAAGCTGTAAAGATGATGATGAACCCGAAGAAGCTGTGAAGTATGAGGTAACTCAGGCAACCCAGGGGGCTAATCAGGTAATTGTTTCAAACCAGACCCCTAATGCAGCATGCCTGTGGGAATGGTTTAAAGAAGGTATCGCCACCCCGATGGGTACCTCAACCAGTAATGATGATACGATTAACTTTGCTTTTGCAGGTACTTATACCGTTCGTATTACAGTTGCTCTGACAGCAGGCACAGAATCTAAAGAAACAACTATTGTGGTTGCTCAGGATGATTTGACTTTGTTCAGCAATCCATTATGGACAAAACTAACGGGAGGCCCTGGGCAGGAAAAGCAATGGGTTTTGGATATTGAAGGTAAGTATTTACCCGGTCCTCTTTCATTTTTGGGAACCTCATGGGATTTTGTAGAAAAGAAAAATGCTAATCAGGATGATGCATGGTCATGGGATGCTGGAACAGACTTCACGTTTGAACTGACCTCAGAAGAAGGCTGGAAAAAATACAAAAACCTTCGAATGGAACTTCCTGAACCTGATGGCTAT
The DNA here is from genome assembly GCA_016936215.1 of Bacteroidales bacterium. Classification (GTDB taxonomy): domain Bacteria; phylum Bacteroidota; class Bacteroidia; order Bacteroidales; family UBA10428; genus JAFGPL01. The sequence continues at coordinate 17,589 of JAFGPL010000215.1, read as the reverse complement.
GGTGTCATGAAATTTAACCTTATCGGCGATTATAACTTTATTGCAGATAAAAAGAAAGAAGATCCCGAGACAGGAACTTTTAGTATGGATATAAGTACTATGACACTTACATTAACTGGTGGTACAATATTGCGTAGTTATAAACCTCATGCTGCTGTAAAAGATGACCCAAGTTGTGAAGGTGATGATTGTGCAGTGCATGAAGCTGATGGCATTGTTGGTATCTCAGACTGGCAGAATTATAAAATATATCAACTTACTGATACTTTACTTCGTCTTGCGGTTTCAAGAGATCAGGATGTTCAGGGGGAAGGTGTATGCTGGTTGATTTATAATTTTGTTGAAAAAAATCTTTATGACAATTTTGTTCCTGAACAATTCACTTATTCAGAATCAGTAAAAACTTCATTTACTCAGGCAGACCTTGTAGGCACCTGGAAATATGCCGCAGTTCCGCAAGGATGGATTGCCTATAACGCAACAGGTGATAAAGGCACCAATATTCCTGCACATTTATTCGGCAAATGGGATACCCGCGAACAGGTTGTAAGTGATATAACTTCCTGGGGTGCAGGAAATGTTGATTCGGTGTTTACGGCGAATTCAACCAATACATACGTATTTAATAATGATGGTACATGTACTTTGAATGGTGTTGCTAATACCTATACAGTTGCCAATGGCGTTATTACTTTTGGTACTGCCTTAACAAATGAATTTAGTTTGGTTTGGTTAACATTAACTGGCACTGAATTAAAAGTGATAGATGTTCAGTACTATGGTGATAATGTTGAAGCATATACTCCACTTGGAATTTGGATTGGACAAAAGAACGGATCAAAAGACGAATACTCTGCTGTCCAATTAGTTAAACAATAAATTTATCTCATAATGTCAATATTAAAGAGGCTGCACATACCGTTCAGCCTCTTTTTTTGTTACTTCAAAAAAATTGGTCCACTCTATTTTCATTTTCCTGCCAATCATAACAAGACATTTTATTATTTTAGTGGTAAGATAATTTCAGATACTAAATCAATCTTTATGAAAACACTTTTTACGGTTTTATCCTGCTTCTTTTTAATGTCTTGTACCGGCATTACAACAAAAAAGGAAGTAAAAATCCAGAGCCCTGACAATAGTATTATAGTTACTGTTAAACTGAATGAAAATCAATCACCCTGTTATATTGTTGAAAAAGGAGGACTATTGGTTCTTGAAAATTCTTTGCTCGGAATAGTACGCCGGGATGCTGATTTTTCAAAAGGCCTTAAAATTGCGACGGTGGGTGATGTTGCGGTTATCTCAGAAAGCTATGAAACACTTACCGGTAAAAAGAAAATATGCAGCTATTCCGCCAACAGCCGTGTAATTTCTTTTATTAATGCCTCAGGGGAGAAGATTGAAATCATTTTCCGGGTTTCAAATGACGGTGTGGCATTCAGGTATAATTTCCCCGGCACTTCAGTAGAAAAAAAATATATCACTGAAGAAGCAACCACTTTTAATTTTCCTGCTGAAGCGAAAGCATGGTTGCACCCACACACCAATGCCCAGACTGGCTGGTGCAACGTAGAACCATGTTACGAAATGCATTATTACCAGGACATTGCTGTTAGTACACCAGCTCCTTTCAAGGCTGGATGGTCTTTTCCGGCGCTTTTTCAAAGCAACGGCGTATGGGTTTTACTTACAGAATCCGGTCTTGAACCGACATATTGCGGAACAAGGCTGGCACAGGCATCACCCGATGGTGAATATTCAATAGAGTTTCCACAGGATGCCGAGCGTACCTCTTCAACCGCAGCGCTGCATCCTGAATCTGCATTGCCCTGGAAAACACCCTGGAGAATAATTGCACTGGGTTCTTTAAAACAAATCGTAGAAAATACCCTTGTAACCGACCTTGCTGTTCCTTCACTTGTTGAAAATACCGGTTTTGTAAAACCCGGAAGAGCCTCATGGAGCTGGGCGCTGCTTAAAGATAATTCCGTTGTTTTCGATGTTCAGAAAAGATTCGTTGACCTTGCTGCCAAAATGGGATGGGAATATTGCCTCGTTGATGTTGAATGGGATAAACGCATTGGCTATGAAAAGATTCAGGAACTAATTGACTATGCTGATGGTAAAAATGTAGGTATTATTCTGTGGTATAACTCTTCCGGGGCGTGGAATACCACAACCTATTCCCCGAAAGACATGATGTATGAAAAGGATATCAGGCGTAAAGAGTTTGAAAAGATCAGCAATATGGGGGTCAAAGGTATTAAAGTTGATTTCTGGGGCGGTGACGGACAATCTATGATTCAGTATTATTATGATCTGTTTGAAGATGCAGCAGAATTCGGATTACTGGTTAACTGTCATGGTGCAACGGTGCCAAGAGGGTGGGACAGAACCTTTCCAAACCTGGTTTCAATGGAATCGGTGAAGGGTTTTGAGTATATAACATTTGAGCAGCGAAATGCCGACAGCGCTGCAACTCATTGTTCAATGCTCCCGTTTACCCGCAATGTGGTGGGTTCAATGGATTTTACCCCTGTCTGTTTTTCTGAAATACCGGGAATACAAAAACGAACCAGTGATGCTTTTGAACTTGCTTTGTCTGTTATGTTTCAATCGGGTGTTCAGCATTATGCTGAGATTCCGGAGGGAATGGATGCCCAACCCGATGATGTAGTAGAGTTTTTAAGAAAAATACCCCCGTATTGGGACGATATCAGCTTTATTGACGGCTATCCCGGAAAATATGTTGTGCTTGCGCGTAAATATGGCAAGAAGTGGTTTGTCGCCGGGATCAACAGTGAGAAGACATCCAGAAAGCTGCAATTAGACCTCTCTTCTTTAAATGCAAATAGCAGTGGCGTTTTGATCACTGATGACGAATCGGGAAAAGGCTTTACCTCAAGTGTTATTAAAATGCAGGATAATCAAATCGGGCTGGTACTGAAACCGACAGGAGGGTTTGTACTTTACTTTGAATAATTGCAATCTCTTTATAAAATCCTTGAATTATAATTGAAAAAACCAACTGTGAAAATATGAAAAGCAAACTTTTAATAATTAATATTATTCTGATATTCATGCTTTTAACTGCATGTTCATTGGAAAAATCTAACCGCAGAATAAGTTTCAATTCCAGCTGGAGGTTTCATCTGGGAGAAATAGAAATGGCAATGAATCCGGATTTTAATGATTCTTCATGGCGGGAACTAAATGTACCGCACGACTGGAGCATCGAAGGTGAATTCAGCCCCGGACATCCTGCCACACCTGGCGGAGGCGCATTACCGGGAGGAATTGGCTGGTACCGAAAATCATTTTTTGTTAACCCGAAAGATTCTGACAAATTGCATTTTATTGATTTCGATGGAGTTTATTGCAACAGCGAAGTATGGATAAACGGGAATTATCTTGGTATCAGGCCATTTGGTTATAGTTCTTTCAGATATGAACTAACTCCACACCTGAAATACGGTGAGAATGAGAATACCATCGCCGTGAAGGTTGATAACTCAATGCAGCCAAATTCCAGGTGGTATTCCGGTTCAGGTATCTACCGCAATGTATGGCTGGTTTGCACAGACAAAATATTTGTTGACCACTGGGGTACATATATTACAACGCCGGCTGTCTCCAATGAATCTGCTGCCGTAACAGTGGAAACAAACATAAAAAACACTTTTTCAGACGGAAGAACTGTGTCTGTTAAAACTGTGGTTTTGGATAACCAGGGAAAAAAGGTGACAGAAACGTTTTCGGATATAGCTTTAAAGGGTTTGGAATCGAAGAAGATAAAACAGGATTTGACAGTTCAAAATCCACAGCTCTGGTCCGTTAAGAATCCCCTATTGTACACAGCAGTAACAACATTAAAGGTTGAAGGCAAGGTAAAAGACAAGTACGAAACACCTTTCGGGATAAGGTATTTCAGTTTTGATACAGCCAAAGGTTTTTTATTGAATGGTGAAAAGGTGAAGATCAACGGAGTTTGCAACCATCACGATCTGGGGTGTCTGGGTGCTGCCATCAATACCCGTGCACTTGAACGTCAGCTTGAAATATTGAAAGGGATGGGCTGCAATGGTATACGTACTTCCCATAACCCGCCTGCACCTGAGTTGCTTGATTTATGCGATAAAATGGGATTCATCGTCATGGATGAGGCTTTTGATATGTGGAAAAAAGGGAAAACACCCCACGATTACAGTTTACACTTTGAAGAATGGCACAAACGCGATTTGCAGGACCTTATTTATAGGGACAGAAACCACCCATCGGTATTCATCTGGAGCATTGGTAACGAAATTCTGGAACAATGGGATACAAGTGGGGTCAGGATAGCACTTGAGCTGACATCCATTGTTAGGGAAGTTGATACAACCCGTCCGGTAACCTCAGGGTGCAACGATCCCAATCCATGGAACAATATCATCAGATCGGGTGCGCTCGATCTTATCGGATATAATTATCACCATCATATGTATGAAGATTTTCCAAAAACCTACCCGGGACAAAAATTTATTTCAACCGAAAGTGTTTCAGGGCTCGCAACAAGAGGATCGTACGACATGCCGTCAGATTCTGTACGCAGGTGGCCTGTTAGATGGGATTTACCTCTGACAACCGGTAACGCCGACTATTCCTGTTCTTCATACGATAACTGCTCGGCACCCTGGGGTTCGACGCATGCTGAGACCTGGAGGGTTATGAAAAAGCATGATTATCTATCAGGTATGTTTATCTGGACAGGCTGGGACTATCTCGGTGAACCAACCCCTTATTCATGGCCTGCACGTAGCTCATATTTCGGTATTATTGATCTGGCCGGATTTCCAAAGGATATCTATTATTTTTACCAGAGCGAGTGGACAGATAAACCGGTGCTGCATATCTTTCCGCATTGGAACTGGAATGAAGGTGATACTGTTGATATCTGGGCTTACACCAATTATTCCGAAGTGGAAATATTTCTTAATGACAAGTCATTAGGTAGGAAAGTTAAAACAGACGATGACCTGCACCTTTCATGGAGGGTTGCATATCAACCGGGAACTGTCAGCGCCGTTGCTTTAAAAGATGGTGTGGAACCGATTGAGAAGGTGGTAAAAACCGCTGGAAAACCTGAGGCCATTGTTCTTGAAGCTGACCGAACCACAATTAATGCCGATGGCAGAGATTTGTCTTTTGTAACAGTGAAAATTGTTGATGCGGAAGGTAACCTTGTGCCTTATGCAGAAAACCTGGTAAATTTTGAAATTTCAGGCGGGGGATTTATTGCAGGTGTTGACAATGGCAGCCAGATAAGCCATGAACCGTTTAAAGCAGATTATAGAAAAGCATTTAAGGGAATGTGTCTTGCAGTGATTCAGTCAAATGGAAATAATGGTAAAATAAGTTTTAAAGCGACATCAGAGGGATTGAAAAATGCAGCGATCGAATTAAACTGTGTGAAATAAACCTAAACATATTTTAGGGCATCTCTAAAAACCCGCTAAAACGAAGCCGTCATTACGAGCGTAGCGAAGTAATCTCAACAAATACGTATGGTTGAGCAGATCGCCGCACTGCGTTCGCGATGACGGAAAAGGTTTTTAGAGATGCCCTTTAGTAAAAAACCGTGAAGCACCTTATTTTTATAATACTTCACGGTTTTTCTTTTTAAGGCGACAATGCACAAAACCTACCATTCATCTGTTCTGAAAGGCACTGCCGGCAAACCTTCTTTATTGTATAAGTTTACATCGTCAGGATTGTTTGCCCAGGCATATCTTACAGCAACTATTTCTTTTACATCCGGTGAATAAACCGTAACCGTGTTTTTACCTGATATTTCTGCTTTGGCATAGAAGAACTTCTTATCTTTCCCTGCTACTGCAAAACCGTTAATATAACCATATTTATTTTTAACAATTAGTCCTGAGCCGACATTATCGAAATTTATAACAACTTTGTCACCTGAAAAAAGTGCTGAACTATAAACCGGTCCCGAATGAACAATATCCCGGCTGTATGCAATTTTTAATGCACTTAAAGCCAGTCTTTTACCAACATCAATCTTGTTTCTTGGGTGAATATCTTTAGCATCACCAATATCAATAATACAGGCCATGCCGGTTTTAGAAACCGATGATGCCGTTAAAGATTGTGATTCTCTCAAATATGCCCAGGGTTCGTCTTTTGGTTCATTTGCAGGTTCCATGTAGTTTGCAAGTTGAACAAAGAAAAACGGAAAATCACCCTGGTTCCAGTGTTTGCGCCAGTCGTTTATCATCAATGGAAACAATTCTGCATATTGCATTGATTCTTTCTTGCTTCCGGCATTCGATTCACCCTGATACCAGATAGCGCCTTTAATACCAAAAGGAATAAGCGGATTGATCATTCCATTGAAAAGAATAGCCGGATAATCATTGGGGCCAACCACATTGCTCAAAGGGCTACGGGGATTTCTTGGAAGTTCAAGTTCTTCTTTCTGGTACTTCCAGTTTCCTGTCAGGGTAATTTCATTTTTCCCGTCGGTAAGAAGAAGTTCCGAATCCTTTCCGTAAATTCCTCCTCCCCCGATATAATCTTCCACTCTTATTACAATAGTGTTTACACCAGGTTTAAGAATTCCGGCAGGTACTTTGTACTCACGCAGCATGTTATATTGCATATATGTTTCACCAACAACCGATTCGTTTAACCAGGTGATGTCTGTGTCGTCTATTTTACCTGTGTAAAGTATAGCATCAGAAAAGTTAAAACTTTCTGGTAGTATAAAACTTTTCCTGAACCATACAATCCCGTCAAATATACCTATTTCAGAGTCTTCCCAAAGCCCGGGAAGTTTTATTTCATTCCAGTTTCCATCGTTGAATTCCTGTTTTACATAAGGGTGGGGGGTGCCGGGTTTACCTTTGGCAATTTCTAATGCTTCATTGTATTTAATGATTTTTTCCTCTTCTCTTTTTTTTATGGCTTCGATGTCAATGCTTTTTATCTGGCTGTACCAGTCTTTTATTATATCATTGGTTTCACACGACGTACCGCTTGTCCAGGGTTCAACCCGTGTTCCTCCCCAGCTTGTATTGATTAATCCGACTGGCACATCTAACTCTTCATGCAGATATTTTCCATAATAATATCCGATAGCAGAAAAATCCCGCGCGGTAGAAGGGTTACATTCCACCCAGCCTTCCCCCTCAAAATCATTTAAAGGAGAGAGAGAAACAACTTTAGGTACAGTTAAAAGCCTTATGGAATGATTTTCTGCCTGCTTCACCTCTTCGATACCGTTATCGGTGTTCCAGAGCGGCCATTCCATATTCGATTGGCCTGAACATATCCATACATCCCCGATAAGGATATTATCCAGAATGATCTCATTCTGCCCTTTTATGGTCATCGTGAATGGTCCGCCTGCCGGTTCTGGTTTTAGCCTTACAACCCATTCCCCACCTTTGGATGCAGAAGTACTTATTTTTTGGTTTTTAAAAACTACAGTTACTTTTTCCCCTGGTTTGGAATGGCCCCAGACAGGTATATCAATGTCGCGTTGCAAGATCATGTTACTGGTGAACACTTTTGGCATTTTTACAGTTGCCCCGATGAAGCCTGCGCTTGCCAGCAATAATGCAATGAAAAATAGTTTTAATTTCATAATAAACAGTTTTGGTTAATCATATAAGTATAAAGTAAAATGCATTTGAGGACTAAAAATAGCAATTTTATTATGAGAATGAAGGGATATTCTGTGGAAATTCAGATTACAGGTAATCCATTATTTTACCGCTGATCTTTTTCAATGATATTTCAGCAAGTTTGGTAAGATATTTTACGGAAATCAGTCTTTCTTCCGCATCAAGCAGACTTTTTTGTACCTCCCGGAGTTCAAGTCCCGAAAGGCTTCCCAGCTTGTAGCGTTCCAATGCTATTTCAAGGTTTTCACGGGCAACCTCAAGGTTCTGTTCTTCAAGCCTCAACAGGCGCAGGTTGTTCTGGTAGGCATAATAAATGGTGAGCAGGTCTGCCTTAATTTCCTGTTCAACATCAAGATAACCAATATTCCTGTTTTCGATTTCAATACGGGCATTGGCCGCTTCCCTTCTTCTGTTAAGCCCGTCAAAAATGTTAATTCCGAGTGTTAATCCATAGCTAAATCCAAAAATGTTTTGATTGCTCATATCGCCGGCACCATAATTATAATAAGACAAACCATAATCTGTTGACATTGCAAGGTAAGGGTAGCTTCGCGATTTAATAATCTTATAATCCAATTCAGCTACTGTCTTATTTTTCGATGCAATGAGCAGGTGGGTATTATTCAGCAGGGTCTGGTCAAGAAGTTCCTCATAAATAAGGGTTTCATCCATGATAATAGATGAGTCCTGCAATACGATGTTATCGCCAAGGTGACCGGATGACATCAGTTTGTTAAGCTTTATCTGTGAGGTGCGCAATACTTCATTCTGACGGGCATACCTCGAACTGTCGGCATTAAGGTAAACAAGGGATTGCAGTAATTCCAGTTTTGAAGCGCTTCCCAACAGGTACCGCTGTTCATCTATACGCACGCGCTCTCTTGAAAGCGATACGGCATAGGCAAGATTTTCATATTGGCTAAGTTGTTGAATATAATTGTTGTACTCGGCAACAATTTGAGAAACCAGGTTTTCGATGGCAAGCTGGGTATTAAGTGTGCCCAGTTCACCCTGTTTGCCTAATTTATCATACATGTTCTTTACCTGAAAACCCCTGAAAATAGTCATGTCGAGGCCTATCCCTGCAATATTGGAGTAATTGTGGACCCCTTCAGAAATTAGTTCATTACCGTCGCGATAGTTCTGATGGCTATTATTAACAGAACCTCCAAAATTATTGGAAGCAGAGACAGAAGGCAACATACCTGCATTTCCTGCAGTAAAATTATTGTTGGTAATTTGCTCCTGGTTACGTACAACCTGAAGCGCAAAATTATGTTCCAGACCGGTTTTAATGCAGTGGCTCAGATCATATACTTCCTGGGTAAATGAAACCTTGCCTGTTATAAAACAGATTAGGATGGTGAGAACCAAAAATCTAATCATTTCCGGTACCTTGGTTGTCAAACGGAATAGTAGGCTCATAAGTAACATTTTTAGGTTCACTGGATATCAAAAGATATATGGACGGAATTACATAAAGCGTAAGCAATGTAGACAGCAGAAGGCCACCGACAACTGCAACCCCCATGGCGACACGGCTTTGCGCACCTTCACCCCATCCCAGGGCCAATGGAAGGATACCGAGTATGGTAGATAAACTGGTCATTAAAATAGGCCTGAACCTCGCGGCAGAAGCATATTGTATTGCTTCTGATTTCTTCATCCCGGCGTTTTTTCGCTGGTTGGCAAATTCAACTATTAATATCCCGTTTTTTGATACCAGGCCAATGAGCATGATGATACCTATCTGGCTGAAAATGTTCATGGTAATGTTGAAATACCACATGAAAATTAACGCCCCTGTAAGGGCCAGGGGTACAGTCATCATTACAATCAGCGGGTCTTTAAAGCTTTCAAACTGTGCAGAAAGTACAAGAAAAATCAATACGATGGCAAGCAGAAAGGCAAACATCAGACTGGATGAACTCTCCATAAAGTCTTTTGAATCGCCGGCAAGTGCTGTTCTGAATGAATCATCGAGCACCTTTGCGGCAATTTTATCCATTTCTTCAATGCCCTGGCTGATGGTTTTTCCTTCAGCGAGCCCTGAATAAACAGTAGCAGCCACAAAACGGTTGTACCTGAAAAGCTGCGGTGGGGCGGTTGATTCCCTTAGGGTGACAAAGTTGTCGAGCTGAACCATATGCCCTTTATCGTTTCTGATATAAAGCGATTTAAGATCGAGGGGTTTATTGCGGTCTTCTCTGGCAAGTTCTCCCAGTATCTGGTACTGTTTCCCGTTCATAATGAAATAACCGAACCGTTGCCCGCTGAGCGCCAGTTGAAGCGTTTGCCCGATATTTTGGGTGGAAACGCCCAGCAAATTGGCTTTGTCCCGGTTAATTTCTATACGAAGTTCCGGTTTGGTGAATTTCAGGTCAACATCTGCCATTACGAAAGTGGGATTGGAATTTACCTCGGTCATAAATGCTGGCAGCACTTCACGAAGTTTTTCAATACTTGTTGCCTGGAGAACATACTGAATCGGTAAACCGGCCCTACGTCCGCCAAATGTGGATTGTTGTATCACATTGGTACGTGAACGGGTCATTTTACGCAATTCTGCCGTTACCTGGCCTGCAATTTCCTGTTGTGTCCTTTTTCTTTTATCTGGTTCCACCAGTGAGATACGGGTAAAACCTCCCCCGGTCCATGCCCTGCCGATAATTTTCTCATATTCAGGAACTTTTTGTTTAATCATTTCAAAAATCTCTTCAATATAGCTTAAGTTGAATTCGTAGGTTGAACCTTCCTGAGAGTTCACCCTTAGTACCATTTGAGAACGGTCTTCGAGGGGCGCCATTTCGGCAGGTATTGTCATCCATAAAAGGATAATCAATCCAAAGGATAAAATAAGTATTATCCAGGAGATATATTTGCGTTTAAGGAATATTTCGAGCGAGTTTTGATAGATGGTGTTCAGCTTAATAAAAAATTTCTCGGTATAATTGTAAATACTGCTTCTTTTATGCCTTGTTTTTAAGAGTTTGGTCGAGAGCATCGGTGTAAGTGTGAGCGCTACAAATGATGATATGGCCACAGAACCGGCAATAACAATACTAAACTCCCTGAATAACCTGCCGGTCATTCCTTCAAGAAAAACAATAGGGATAAATACCGCAATAAGCGTAATGGTGGTTGAAATAATTGCGAAGAATATTTCATTGGCACCTTTAAACCCGGCTTCGAGGGGTGTCATGCCCTGTTCAATCTTAACGTATATGTTCTCCATCATTACAATGGCATCGTCTACCACAAGCCCGATTGAAAGAACTATAGCCAGAAGGGTAAGCACATTGATGGTAAATCCTGCAATGTACATGATGAAAAATGAACCAACCAGCGATACCGGAATTACAAGAATAGGTATCATGGTAGTCCGCCAGTCACGTAAAAACATGAAAATGATTACAACCACCAGGAAAAACGCTGTGTAAATTGTAAACTGAACTTCTTTGATGGATGAACGGATATATTTGGTATTGTCGAAACCAATCTCGTAATCAACATCAGGGGGCAGGTTTTTCTTGATATATTTAAGTCGTTCGTATATTTCGTCAACTATTTCGATGTGATTCGCACCGGGTTGAGGAATTATTACCGTCGCTACCATTGGCACCCCGTTCATTTTTAGGATACCGCGTAGATCTTCGGGGCCAAGTTCGGCACGGCCAATATCGCTTACACGTATTATCTGGTCGCCTGTTTGTCTTAAGATCAGGTTATTAAATTCCTGTGGAGTGGTTAAAAGTCCTAATGCCCTGATGGTGAGCTCGGTATTTGTCCCTTCAATGCTGCCGGCAGGAAGTTCAACATTTTCGCGAAGTATGGCATTTCTTACATCAAGGGGGGTCATCTGGTAGCCGGCGAGTTTTTCAGGATCGAGCCATATTCGCATCGCGTATCGTTTCTCACCCCATATTCCGATGGCGCTTACACCTGAAATAGTTTGCAACTGCTCTTTAAATGTCAGGTCTGCAATTTCCGATAACTCAAGCAACGACCTTTGCGAACTTTTTACAGCAACCATTAAGATAGGACTTGCATCTGCATCGGCTTTGGAAACTATTGGTGGGTCACAGTCGCGGGGCAGAAAACGTTGTGCCTGTGATACTTTGTCGCGCACGTCATTGGCTGCCGACTCCATATCTATTGTCAGTTCAAATTCAACGGTTATATCACTCCGGCCCTGCCTGCTGCTACTGGTAAGTGTCCTGATACCCTGGATACCGTTGATTGATTGTTCAAGGGGTTCTGTAATCTGCGATTCTATAACATCAGAATTAGCGCCGGGATAAGATGTGCTGACTGATATAATCGGAGGATCAACACTTGGAAATTCCCTCACTCCCAGATAGGTCATCCCTATAAATCCGAAAAGGAGTATGACCAATGAAAAAACAGTGGCCAAAACAGGCCTTTTTATACTTGTTGAAGCAAGACTCATTGTAAACTGTTTGCAAGATCATTATTGGTAATAAGCGTGTCAAGCTGAACAGGGATTTGGTGACGTAACTGCAAGATTGCCGTAATCAGCACCGTGTCGCCAAAATGAAGCCCGGATTTTACCTGTACATGCGATTCGGTGCGCAATCCTAACGAGACCTTAACTTCCTGTGCTTTGCCGTTTTTATACACAAATACTTTTTCACCTTCCATCTCAGGTATCACGGCTTCACTGGGGATGGATACGGCTTTCTCTATTTTCGACAATCTGGCCCTAACACTCACGAATCTTCCGGGTTTTAATTCTTCACGGGTGTTCGCGTACAGGGCTCTTGCTACGATCGTTCGGGTATTCAGGTCAACTTTTGGGTCTACAGCATATACATTGGCTGAAAAGGATTTTTCAATACCATCCACGTTAAAATCAATCGAATATCCGGGTATTACTTCACCGGCATATCTTTCTGGAATAGAGAATTCAATTTTTAACGGGGAGATTTTGACAAGTTGTACAATTTTTGTCTGGGTGGTTGCAAAGGCACCTTCACTGATAAGCCTTAACCCGATAATACCATCAAAAGGTGCACGCAGCTCAGTCTCAGAAATGCGGGCTTCGATAAGCAGTATATCTGCTTCAAGCGACTGCAGTTCTGTCGCAACCTGATCATAACTCTCCTGGCTTATGGCATCCCTGTCAAGTAACTGACGCTGACGGAATTCACGTTCTTCTGTCAGTTTATGCTGTGCTTTTAATTTAAGTAGCTGTGCTTGAAGAGGTTTATCGTTTATCTTGGCGAGAAGTTCTCCTTTTTTAACCCTTGTACCTTCTTTAAAATATATGCCTACTACTTTGCCCGAGGTTTCAAATGAGAGTTCCACTTCTTCATCGGGCAATAAAGAACCGGTGCTGTATATCAGCTCATTCATACTGGTGGGTACCACAACATAACCACTCGCGAGCAGCGGCTGACCGCTTCCCTTCATACCCTGGCCACGACCGGGCATCGGGTTTTCCGATCCTTTATCTGATAAAAACTTCAGTTTGGGGTAGAAAATAATTAATGTTATAAATAGTATCACTAGAACAGACAAAAAAGTCCTGATTGATTTTTTTGAATTAAACACCATGCAGGTAATCTATTAATTATTCAGAATAGTTAAGCATTAAAATGCCAAGATAGATAAAGAACATGCAAAAATACAAATTGTTCTTCAGAGTTTGACTTGTTGGGTGCAATTTGATAATGGGTTTCGTAATTATGGTAAATTCACCTGAAACACCAATTTCGGTTTTGATTGCTTATAACTCACTGATCTTTTGAAGCTTTAATACAGCAATGAAACCATGTGCCTTTTTAAATCCCATAACTTTAAAACCGGTTTTTTCAGCCAGATTCATTAGTTCGCGGGGATTGAAAAGTTTTATCCTGATGGAGTTTAATATCCTGTGATAGAGCAGGTATACATATCCTGACAAGCTTTTGTAAGGGAAATGTACCACGGCAATTCCATCAAAATTTAAATGGTTATTAAAGTTTTTGAATATTTGTTCATGTTGCCTGCAAAATTCCATAACCCCAGAAGATGTGATCTTGTCAAATTTCTTATCCAGATTGAACTCTTCTATGTTTGCTGTAACTGCATTAACACCTCTCTGTTTGGCAATGTTGACCATACCTTTGCTTAAATCAATGCCATAAACAATGCACCCCTTTTGCATTAAAGGTACAGCATCAAAACCAGTTCCGCATCCTGCGTCAAGAATACATTCCCCTGGTTGAGGGCTTAAGAATTCATAGACAACAATTCTTTCCTTTTTTCTAAGTTTACCCAAATAGCCTGTAGTAAATCGCTTTTGATATTTTTCTGCAATTTGGTTATAGTATGCTTCTGTTTCTGCCATTCCTTCTATTTTGCGCCTAACAAGGATTTTATTTTCTCCAAATGTTGTTTTTATTCCTTATCATACAGGTATTTATTTTTTCTTTCACCTCTTGGAGATGCTGATGCATAATCAATAGTCAGAGTTTTACCATCCCCCGATAAACTCCAGGTTTCGCTGGTGTTGACAGTCATTTGTTCACCACCGCGTTCAAAAACCATTACAGACTTTATTATTAATGCATTGCCATCTTCAGTCCGGCTTGCTGTAGATTTTTTCTCCCTGTCACCAAATACCGTATTGGTGCACTCTTTACCGTCAAGGGTATATGTTTCTGTTGATTTAAACTCTTCACCTGATGGCCGGACAAAAACCTTTTCAAGGGTTAGTTTATTTTCAGACTGTACTATTGTAATTTGATTTGAAGTGCTCCTGAAACGTCCTTCACCCATTTCGCTTTTTGCTTCATTCAGTTTCCAGGTACCTGTAAAATCAAGGTTTTGCGATTTTATGGCTGCTGTTAAAAAAAGAAAACAAAAAGACATAATGAAAGTTCTGATAGGTATAAATGGTTTCATTCCTGTATGTTTAATGGTTAATAATAGTATTTGATCATAAAGATATTTAAATTTCTTCGAATTATTTTAAATATAAATCAATGTCGTTTAATTAGTGTTTGTCCATAAAGTCAAGTGGCCGTTCTTTAAATTTCGCAGACGAGGCGGGTGAAGTCCGAAAAAAGGGAGTTTACCATGCGTAAATGACCTTTTTGAGGACGATCGCAACGAAGTATGCGGACTTTAAAGGCAGTCACTAATAAAGGCCTTTTCATGTCCCTTTCTCATCTTGAGAAGGTAAAACCAGCCTGACGTCAGGCAGGGAAGAGGTGTATTAAATATCCTTAGAAAAGCTACATTGAAATATTAATGGTGAATCATTCAGTTTAAAAAAACCGGTTAGTAACTTATAGCTTATTAACAAGCATATGTATGCTGAAAAATGTAGAAAAGTGTTAATATTACACATAATGATTTCACTTTAGAATGAACAAAACATCTTCTATTAAACAACCCGGTAAAAAGGGTAACAGTCAGCAGGGCAAAGCGGAATTTGATATTTCGTTTTACAGGCAGATAGTTGAAGGTTCATTAAATGCTATACTTGTATACGATGAAGGCGGACAATGCAAATATGCCAATAGTGCGGCAGTTGCATTAGGTGGATATCATTTCGATGAAATACAAAAGCGTACGATTGATAATACTGTTCATCCCGAAGATATAGCGTTGTTAAAGAACGTGTTAAATAGGGCCAAAGAAAACAGGGTTGAACGAACAGAGGCTTCATTCAGGGTAATGCTCAGCAATGGGCCTTATGTTTGGCTGGAATGCAGCTTTAACTGTAATTACAACAAAAAAGGCAACCTGATTGAAACCTTCGTCTATTGCAGAAATATCAACCCGGCAAAAGAAGCCGAAAGAAAACTCATTATGTCAAACCAGCGTTTTAACCTTGCAATTGATCTTGGAAGACTTACCTGGTGGGAATGGGACCTGAAAGAGAATTATTTGAGTGCCGACCTGAAAAAACTTAAGCTAATAAATCCCGATTTTGTTTCACCCAAAAATAGTATTCAGGAGTTGCAGAAGCTCCTTCATCCCGATGATATTGAGCCAAATAGAAAGTCGCTTGAGGATTATCTTAACGGCACAAAAACTTATTTTGAATCTGAATTCAGGGTAAGGACCAAAAAAGGCTCCTGGAGATGGCTGGTTAATAAAGGTATAACAATTCTAACAGATGAACAGGGTACACCGCTTAAACTGGGCGGATTGGTTATTGACATAACAGAATATAAGGAGGCAAATACCCTTATTTCTGAAAATGAAGAGAAACTCAGGAATATCTTTAATTCTTCACCGGATGCTATTCTTATATCATCTGCCGGTTTGAAACTAAAAGATTGTAATAACGAGGCTTTAAGACTTTTTGGTTATGAGAAGAAAGAATTCCTGAACATTACCCCTGCTGACCTGACCAATAACCTTAACCGGGACAAACTGTCGTTCGTGCTTGGCAAATTGAAAATGAAAAACCAGGTAAAAAACAAGGAAATCATTTTTCAGAAAAAAGACGGCAACTCATTTAATGGCTTGCTGTCGGCCAATGCTGTGTTTAATAAACAACAAGAACTAAAGTATTACATTCTTGTTGTTCAGGATATTAGTTCTTTTAAAAAAGTAGAGGCTGAGTTGTTACAGGCCAAAGAGAAAGCTGAAGAGTCTGACAAACTGAAGTCAGCATTTCTTGCCAATATGAGCCACGAGATACGAACACCAATGAATGCAATCATCGGGTTTAGTGATTTATTATCAGACCCAGCCCTCGACAACTCTGAAATAGTTAACTATACCGGTATTATTAAAGAAAGGTGCAACAATTTACTGCAAATAGTCAATGACATTATTGATATTTCAAGGATTGAAGCCAACCAGGTTGAACTGAAAGAATTACGGTTCTCCATCAACTCACTGCTTGATGATATATATATCATTTATGCCCAGAAGCTTATTAACGAAGGGAAATTACAGGTTGTTCTTAATCTGCATAAAGACGTTGAAGATAATGAGGGTTATTTTTACGCGGATGAATTGAGATTGAAGCAGGTTTTATGCAACCTGCTCGATAATGCTGTGAAATTTACCAAAACCGGAGAAATTGAGTTCGGATATAAGATACTGGATGATAGTTTGCTGGAATTCTTTGTTAAAGATACAGGTATCGGAATCAGTCATGATAAACACCATTTGATATTTGAACGGTTCAGGCAGATTGACGAATCGCTCGACAGGGAATATGGTGGAAACGGGCTTGGACTTGCCATTTGTAAAGCTTTTGTAGAATTGATGAATGGCAGGATATGGCTGCATTCCACTCCTGGTCAGGGTACAACATTCTTTTTTACCATTTCGGTTAAGAAAGTTCCTTTAGAAGAACCAACAATCGCTGGTGAAACAAAAATTGCAGGTTTTGATTGGACAAACAAAAAATTCCTGATTGTAGAAGATGATAAAGCGAGCCTTGCATTTATGAAAGTACTGTTTAAACTCACACGGGCTAAATTGGTGTTTGCTGCTAAAGGACAGGAAGCGATAGATATTTTTATGAAAGAAAAAAATTTCGACCTTGTGCTAATGGATATTCAACTGCCTGATATCAATGGCCTTGAGGTTACAAAAATGTTAAAGGGAATTGACCGGAATATTCCGGTTATTGCCCAGACTGCCTATGCAATGTATGGCGATGAATCAAAATGTCTGAAGGCCGGGTGTGATGATTATATTTCCAAGCCTGTTGATATTACAGATCTGTTTTTTAAAATAAACAGGTTAATCAGCAAATAATACCCCCCAAAAAAAGCTGACTGCATTTTATTCTGGCAGACAGCTTTTATAATATTACTGAAATATGGGGCCTAGGTCTTAGTATTAACCCACATTGCAGGGTAAGACCCTAAAAATGAAGAAAGATTTGTTAATAACCCCTATATTTATTAACAAAAGGCTTTGATGC
>JAFGPL010000214.1 GCA_016936215.1 Bacteroidales bacterium | reverse complement strand
GTCCGAAAAAAGGGAGTTTACCATGCGTAAATGACCTTTTTGAGGACGAGCGCAACGAAGTATGCGGACTTTAAAGACAGACACTAAATAATGCTTGTCTAAAAGCATATATTACGAAGAAGCCAATCATTTTTTGAAAAAAGAGTATATTTATAACCCGATTTGCAAAACAAGAAGCCTTAATTGCTTTATAAACTGAGACAAACATGATTTTAAAATAAAAGCATATGAAATTAGTTGAAGTGGTTGATAAAAAAACAAAAGAAGATTTTCATAAGGTTCCGAAGGTTTTATACAAGAATGACAAAAACTGGACTTGTCCGCTCGACATTGAAATAGAAGGAATTTTCGATCCGTCGCACAATACATGTTTTCAGCATGGCGATGCCAGGAGATGGATATTAAAAGATGATAATGAAAACCTGATCGGGCGTATTGCTGCTTTTTACGATAAGAACAAGGCCTACCACAATCCCCAGCCTACAGGGGGCACAGGTTTTTTTGAATGCATCAACGACCAGCAGGCAGCCAGCCTTTTATTCGACACCGCCAAAGAATGGCTCAAATCCCAGGGCATGGAAGCAATGGACGGACCGATTAATTTCGGTGAAAACTTTGTACACCAGGGTTGCCTCGTGGATGGTTTTACCGTGCAGGGGTACGGAATGCCCTATAATTTCCCATACTACAAAGAACTGTTTGAAAATTACGGTTTTAAGAACTATTTTGAAATGTACAGCTTTCACGATGTTTTTACAAGGGACTATCCTGAAAGAATGCGAAAATTTGCCGAACATTTTTACGAAAAAGAAGACTATCGTTTTTGCCATCTTGAAATGAACAAAGCTGAAGAGTATATCCGTCAACTCGTGGATATGTATAATAAAGTGTGGTCAAACTTTCATGAAAATTATACGCCGCTTAAATTCGAAGACTTTTATAGCATTTTCAAGGATTCAAAAATGCTGCTCAACGAAAAAACCATCTGGTTTGGTTACCATAACGGAGAACCTGTCGGGTTTTTAATTGCCTTCCCCGATGTTAACCAGGTTTTCAGAAAACTAAAAAACGGTAAACTAAACTTTTGGAATATACTCAAATTGCTTTATTACCGGAGAAGGGCTGTTACACGGGCCAGGCTGCTTGTATCCGGGGTAATTCCTGAATACCAGCGATCGGGTGTGATTGGGCCTATCTATATTAAACTGGTAGATACCATGCGAAGCCTTGGCATGACCGAACTGGAACTCTCCTGGGTAGGCGATTATAATATCACTGTAAACCGTATGTACGGTCAGTTTGGCGCTACCAAAGAAAAAACACATATCACCTACCGCTATCTTTTCGACCCGAATGCAGAATTTACCAGGTTTACCAATGAAAGCGAAAAATTCAGAAAAATGCGTAAAAATGAATGATGAACTTTTGGTAAATTAAATATCATTGCGTATTTTTGCAATCCTATTTTTTTAAAGGTCGAAAAATTTAAAGCAATGAAAAAAGGAATACATCCTGAAAATTACAGAATGGTGGCATTCAGAGATATGTCGAATGGTTATACATTTCTTACAAAATCAACCGCAAATACCAGGGAAACTGTAAAGCTGGAAGATGGCAAAGAATACCCGCTGGTTAAGCTTGAAATTTCAAATACATCGCACCCGTTTTACACCGGTAAGATGAAGCTTGTTGACACAGCAGGACGTGTTGATAAATATATGAACAGGTACAAAGACCATCTTGCAAAGAAACAGAACAAGTAAAATCACTTTTACGATATTTAAAGCTCCGTTTTTCAGCGATTGAAAATCAGGAGCTTTTTTTATGTACATTTGTTACTGTTGCATGAATAACCGCAATTATGAAAAATTCAGAAGGTATTAGCTATATTCTTTTCGACGGTCCAACAAGAGATCATCTTCTTCCATTGACCTATACACGGCCCGTGGCAGAATTGCGCATTGGCATCCTTACTGTCAGGGAAAAATGGGAAAAAATACTTCAGTCAAACTGCTCATTTCTCACACAAGATTACCTGCAGGAGAAATATCCCTGCCGCAATGGTAAAGAAAACATACTGATAAACGGATCGGTAATTCCTTCGGCGCAACTTACAGACGAGATTCACAGGTTAAAGCAGGAATCGCGTCTCATGAAAAATGGTTTGTTAATAGCCTGCAACATTGCCGACCGCGAAGCAGAAACAATCTCTTTTGAAGAAATTGAAAAATATCCTTTGGTTGAATCAGATGCCCGGGTTACGCAACTGGAGCATGTTTGGGATATTTTCTCGAAAAACGGTGAAGAAATTAAAAAAGACTTCGATATTCTTACAGCAGGCCGGGAATCCCTGCCCTTAAGCAACACCAACAAGGTGCTTCACCCCGAAAATGTATTTCTTGAAGAGGGGGCTGTGGCTGAATGTGCCGTGATTAATGCCACCGACGGGCCTGTGTACCTGGGAAAAGATGCAGAGATTATGGAAGGCAGCCTGGTAAGGGGAGCCTTGGCATTATGCGAACATGCTGCATTGAAAATGGGGGCAAAGGTATACGGTCCTACCACCATAGGGCCACATACCAAGGTGGGAGGCGAAATTAACAATTCCGTTATCCTTGGTTATTCAAACAAAGCACACGACGGGTTCCTGGGTAATTCTGTAATCGGCGAATGGTGCAACCTCGGTGCCGACACCAACACTTCAAACCTTAAAAACAACTATGCCGAGGTAAAATTATGGGATTATCAAAAAGAAGGATTTGCAAATACCGGGCTTCAGTTTTGTGGCCTGATCATGGGCGACCATAGCAAATGTGGCATCAACACCATGTTTAATACAGGCACTGTTGTAGGAGTGAGTGCAAACATTTTTGGTGACGGTTTTTCCCGCAATTTTATCCCTTCCTTCTCGTGGGGAGGGGCCGCGGGCTTTATCGTTTATAATTTTTCAAAAGCAATGGAAGTGGCCGAAATTGTAATGAAACGCAGAAATATAACCCTAACAGCAACCGATAAAAAAATACTCGAGAATGTTTTCAG
Source organism: Bacteroidales bacterium (assembly GCA_016936215.1). Classification (GTDB taxonomy): domain Bacteria; phylum Bacteroidota; class Bacteroidia; order Bacteroidales; family UBA10428; genus JAFGPL01. The sequence continues at coordinate 5,469 of JAFGPL010000214.1, read as the reverse complement.
GCAGACTGCCAGGTATAGGACCAGAAACAAATAATTCTAAATAAAATACAAGGAGGACCTTATTGGCACACCTATTGCTTAATCATTATTTCATCTTTCAATTTATATATTCCTGACATTATGTCGGAAAATTGCATTATTTTATTTCAAACTGAGAAAATTTAAATATGGGCCAAGGATTTAACAACCTGGAAAGAACATTCATAGCAGCATCAATCAATGAAGAAGCAGATTTCATACCACTTATCACAGATGAAGATGAAGAAAGCCTGAACAAAACAGATGTCCCTGATACTATTCCTCTCCTGCCATTGCGCAACAGTGTGATGTTCCCCGGTGTTGTAATCCCCATATCTGTTGGCAGGGATAAATCATTGAAACTTATCCGTGATTTTTACAAGAAAGACAAAATCATCGGAACGGTAGCACAAAAAGACCCCAACCTTGACGAGCCTGCTTTTACCGATCTTTATAAAACAGGCACAGCAGCACAGATCTTAAGGATACTTGAGATGCCGGATGGTTCTACTTCTGTGATTATTCAGGGCAAAAAGCGTTTTACCATCGAAAGCGTGGTAGAATCAGAACCTTATTTCACAGCCAGGATAAAACCCCTTGAAGATATCAGGCCTGTTAAAAAAGACAATGAATTTGATGCCATTGTCGGCTCGCTGAAAGATTTGTCCCTTAAAATAATTCAGCTCTCGACCAATATTCCGCCTGAAGCCTCTTTTGCAGTAAGAAATATTGAGAGTTCCTCGTTTCTCATCAATTTTATCAGTTCAAACAGCGATATTAAACTTCACGAAAAACAGCGCCTGCTTGAATTTGATGAACTAAAGAAAAGAGGGATGGCCCTGCTCGAATACCTCAACCGCGAGGTACAGATGCTGCAGCTTAAACTTGATATACAAACCAAAACAAAACTTGACCTCGACCAGCAGCAACGCGAGTATTTTCTCCACCAGCAGATGAAGACCATTCAGGACGAATTGGGTGGCAATTCCCTGGACCAGGAGATTGAAGAGTTCAGAAAAAAAGGTAAAAAGAAAAAATGGGGCAAAGAGGTCCACAATATTTTCAACAAAGAGGTAGACAAGCTGCTAAGGGTGAACCCCGCAACCGGTGAGTATTCGGTTCAGGTGAACTATCTGCAGACACTGCTCGACCTGCCCTGGAATGAATATACTAAAGACAACTTCGACCTGAAACGCGCCCAGAAAATTCTTGATAAAGACCATTTCGGCCTCGAAAAAGTAAAAGACAGGATTCTCGAACACCTTGCCGTGCTTAAGCTTAAAGGCGATCTTAAGTCTCCTATTCTCTGCCTGATTGGCCCCCCGGGTGTGGGAAAAACTTCGCTTGGAAAATCGGTTGCCAAAGCGCTGAACAGAAAATATGTCAGAATGTCATTAGGAGGGCTGCACGATGAGGCAGAAATAAGGGGGCACAGAAAAACTTATATCGGCGCCATGCCCGGCAGGATCATCCAAAACCTGAAAAAAGCCAAATCTGCCAACCCGGTCTTTGTGCTCGATGAAATTGACAAAGTAGGTAAGGATTTTCACGGCGACCCTTCATCGGCATTGCTCGAAGTGCTTGATCCTGAACAAAACAACAATTTCTATGATAATTACCTCGAGATAGAGTTCGATCTTTCCAAGGTAATGTTCATCGCCACGGCAAACACTTCCTATTCTATACACCCTGCCCTGCGCGACCGTATGGAAACAATTGACCTGAGCGGTTATATTCTCGAAGAAAAAGTTGAAATAGCCAAAAGACACCTTATACCAAAACAGCTCAAAGACCACGGACTGACAAAAAGTAACCTCATATTATCAAAAAGTATTCTTGAATTCATTATTGATAATTACACCCGCGAATCGGGAGTAAGGGAGCTTGATAAAACAGTGGCAAAAATTGCAAGGATTATCGCGCGAAAAATAGCCCTCGAAGAAAAGTATGACAAGACACTGAACAAAGATGACATTATAAAAATTCTCGGATCACCAAAATACCTTAAAGAAAAATACGCCGGCAATGAATTTGCAGGTGTGGTCACCGGCCTGGCCTGGACATCGGTAGGCGGTGAAATACTCTTTGTCGAAACAAGCTTAAGCAAAGGGAAAGGGACACTGACTGTTACAGGAAACCTGGGAGATGTGATGAAGGAATCGGCTGTAATAGCGCTTGAATATGTTAAATCGCATGCCGATATCCTGAGTATCAACCCCGATATCTTTGAAAAATGGAATTTCCATGTGCATGTACCCGAAGGGGCAATTCCAAAAGACGGCCCTTCGGCTGGCATCACCATGGTTTCATCCATAGCTTCGGCTGCAACCCAAAGAAAAGTCAAAGGTAGCCTGGCCATGACCGGTGAAATAACCCTGCGCGGGAAAGTGCTGCCTGTGGGTGGTATTAAAGAAAAGATTCTTGCAGCCAAACGCGCCGATATCAAAGAGATCATCCTTTCGGTTGAAAACAAGAAAGATATCGAAGAAATAAATGAAATCTACCTGAAAGGATTGAAATTTCATTATGTAAACAATGTGATGGAGGTGCTTGACATCGCACTGCTAAAACAAAAAGTTGCCAACGCCAGAAAGTTTGAATAACCTGCTGCTTTTAGCGCATTTTAACTTACAATATCAAAGGTTTGAAATAGCCATTCAGCCTTTTAACATTTTTTTGCCATAAGTTTCAAGGCTTTTGGAAATAGTATTGCCCATAGCTTCTCAGAAAAGAGTATGGCCTCAAAATCTATTCAACAGGTTATGAACAATCTTCACTTCATCATTGTTTCATTTAAATATTTGATTTTTAAAACAATGTATAGCTCTCGCCAAAACCGGGGTTCATAGTTACTTAAAATCTAACACTTTAGTTTTTGTAATTATCCAAAGTTTTTTTAACTTCAATACCGAATACCGGAGAATTCAAAAGAACGATGTCCGCACATCAGGATTGCTGAAGTTATCCGGAAAAATTATATCGTAACTCTAAATTCAACACATTATGAGCCTATTGTCTAATTTTCGTATTGGCCAGAGAATGGTCTTTGTCCTTGGGTTAATCGTTGCCGTAACCATCTGCACCATGGGGGTATACATCTATGTCATCCAAAAAAAGAACCTTACTGCAAATGCCGGCAGCAGGATGAACGAACAGGTAGATGATATAGTTTCGTATATCGAAGCCCGTGCCGGTGGTAACCTTGAAATGGTGGCTTCGGCTACAGCGCTGGTAAACGAAATGATCCTGAATGAGGGGGATTTTACCCTGGATTTAAGTAAAACCATGGATGTTCAGGTAACAAACCAGGTTGACAAAACTTCAAAACAAGTAAAAATACCGGAATTTGCTTTTAATGGCCTCGCGCTATACAATACCACCGGATTGGTTGACAAGATTGGCAGCTTAACCGGGGCCACGGCTACCCTGTTTCAAAAAACAGATGACGGATATGTACGTATTTCAACTAATGTAAAAACAGAAGATGGCGAAAGGGCTGTGAATACTTATATACCCAACTCGAGCCCGGTAATAAAAACCATTGAAAAAGGGGAACCATATCTCGGCAGGGCATTTGTTGTGAATGAATGGTATTATGCGGCCTACAAACCTATTTCTGTTAATGGAAGTGTTCAGGGTATTTTATACATAGGCATCCCCGAAAAGAAAAACCTGCCTGAAATAAGAAACCATCTACTTTCTAAAAAGTATTTTGAATCAGGATTTCCTTATATTGTAACCTCACAGGGAGATATTACCGTTCACCCGGTAAAAGAAGGACAAAACATTTTGCGCGAGCAGTTCTTTAAGGACATTTTAAATGATACAGATAAAGAAGGTAAAATTGATTACCTGCAGGAAGGAAAGCATAAAATTGACTTTTATAAATACAGCGGCACCATTGACAGTTATGTTATTGCCACCATTGATAAAAAAGATTTCTTAAGCACAAGCAGAAATACACGCAACGCTATAGTTATATCAGCTTCTGCAGGTATTCTTGTTTTGTTACTGGCAATTTCTGCCCTCACCCGTTCCATCACGGCATCGTTGAAAAAAGGTGTTGAATTTGCCAGACAGATTGCTTCCGGTAACCTTACGGCAAATATAGATATCAGGCAGACAGACGAGATCGGTGAACTTGCCGAAGCGCTTCGGCACATGGCTGAAAAGATACACGAGGTAGTATCTACAGTCATTATCAGTTCTGTAAACATTGCCGGCGCCAGCCAGCAAATATCGGGGGGTGCCATGCAAATTTCGCAGGGCGCCAGTGAACAGGCAGGCTCAACCGAAGAAGTTACCTCATCTATGGAAGAGATGACAGGTACCATTCAGCAAAATTCCGACAACGCCAGGTCTACCGTTGAGATATCCCTGAAAGCTGCATCGGGCATGGAAGCAATGAATAAAGCAGGCAAGGAAAGTATTGGCTCTATACGCAACATCGCCGACAAGATTTCAATTATAAACGATATCGCGTTTCAGACTAACATCCTAGCCCTTAATGCGGCAGTTGAAGCCGCCCGCGCAGGCGAATACGGTAAAGGTTTTGCAGTAGTGGCTTCAGAAGTCAGGAAACTCGCCGAAAGGAGTAAAATGGCCGCTGACGAAATCGTTCAGCTTACCAATACAAGCCTGAAGGTAGCCGAGCAAACCAGCGTGTTACTTGACGAACTCTTGCCTGAGATTATGAAAACAGCCGAAATGATAAAAGAGATTGCTGCCGCAAGCGAAGAACAGCACACGGGTGCAGACCAGGTTAGCATGGCCATGCAGCAACTGAATATGGTAACCCAGCAAAACGCGAGCGCTGCAGAAGAGCTGTCCTCAAGTGCAGAGCAATTGCTTGATGAAGCCAATCAGCTAAAAGAAGTGATAACATTCTTTAAGACAAATGGGGATAATAACAAGGCAAAGACCAAGCCTGGAACAATAAAGGACAAAAAAAACGAACCTTTACCGAAAACCGATATACCAAATACCAGCAAGGCTAAAACACTTTCAGTAATTGAAGAAGAAGGCGAATTTGAACACTTTTAAGCAAAAATGCGGATTTGCTCGGTATAAAACCTCAACTGACAAAAGGTCAGTTTAATAAACCATTTCGCATTTTACCTGCAGTTCATTTATCTTTCTTTCAAGTTCTGCAATTTCCTTTTTCATCCTGGAGGTATCGGAACCATCTTTTTCCAACTCCCGGATAAACTGTTTCAGCATGATAATATTCCGCTGGTGCTCAAGAATTTTTGTAATCAGAATTGTTTTTTCTTCCATGAAAAAAAGATTTAAGTTGATTTAACAAGGGCTGTACAATCGGTTATACGCATGTTTGCATAAAGTGTTATGATAAAAATCATATTTTTTATCACTATTGTCCGATTAAATTTAATAATGTTTATATTTCGTGCCTACGGCACTGTGAAATAAATATACAATTGCCTGTTCTAT
>JAFGPL010000213.1 GCA_016936215.1 Bacteroidales bacterium | reverse complement strand
GTCCGAAAAAAGGGAGTTTACCATGCGTAAATGACCTTTTTGAGGACGAGCGCAACGAAGTATGCGGACTTTAAAGACAGACACTAATTAATCTGATAAATAGTGCCTGAAAAACAATTATTGAAAACTTGCATATCTTCAAGGAACTTACACATAAACATAACATTTTTAAAACATTATCGTATATCACATATCTATAAAAATGAAAAATGACTAAGAATCCCTGTCTTTACTTTCTTATTATAATACAATACATTAACGGTTTTTTTCCTGCATTTTCAAATGGTATAGATGACGATGAAAAACTTATAGGGTTGATTAAAAAGTACCCTAAAGAGAAGGTTGTCATACTTGATAGTGAAGTGAATATCAGATTCAATTATGAAAGAAAAAATACCGCTTATATTATTCATGAACAGATTATTACATTTCAATCATTGAAGCAGGATGTTTTAGTTGATGTGGTTCTGGACTACGATATGTTTTCGGAAATTACATCAAATAGTTTAACTGGTCTAAATGTAAAACTTAAGAATAGAACATGCGGAAATGTTGAAATTGAAGGCATTTTTCACTCTGATAAAAAAATTTGCCGATATACTTTACAATTTTTTCAAATTGGTACAATTGCTAAATTGAAATTGGTTAAACGCTTTAATGACCTGAGGTTCTACACAAGTGAATTCTTTCACGAAGATTATCCGGTATTAATCAAGAGTATTAACTTTTATACACCTCCAAATTTTGATGTTGTATTTCATGAATTTAATTTCGAAAGATTCAATATTGATAAAACAAATACAACTGATAAACAAGGAAATAATAGCTTATCATACAATTTAAAGGATATTGAACCACAAAAAGATGAACAGTACATGATGGGATACTCGCACAATTATCCGCATATTATTGTTCAAACCAAGGCGTACAGAAATGAAAAGGGGGTAAAATTTACCCTGATTGAAAACCTGGATGATTTGTACAACTGGTATGCATCATTAACAAGACAACTTATTAATGATACTACAGGCTTGCATTCGCTTGTTAAAGAAATTATTAAGGATAAAGCTTCAGATTATGAAAGGATCAAAACAGTTTTTTATTGGATACAGGATAATATAAGATATTGTGCTTTTGAATCTGGTATGGCAGGATACAAACCTGAAGAGGCGGCAACAGTATTAAAAAACAGGTATGGTGATTGTAAAGGAATGGCTAATCTTACAAAAAATCTTTTGAAGCTGGCAGGATATGATGCTCGGCTCTGTTGGATAGGTACCAATTACCTGAAGTATGATTATTCAATTCCATCAATGGTTTCGGATAACCATATGATCTGTTGTGTTATTCTCGGGTCAGATACTCTATTTTTAGATCCAACTGAAACTTTATGTTCAATTGGTGATTATGCGGAAAGAATACAAGGGCGCCAGGTATTGATAGAAAATGGGGAATCGTTTATATTATCACGTATTCCGGTGCAACCGCTAAGAGATTATAATGAACATAGAAAAATACAATATGTTTTAGAAAACAATCTGATTGTTGGAAAAGGCTTCAATATTTTTAATGGAGAAAAAAAGCGAAACTTTCTTCAATCGCTTTATTATTCACCCCGGGTTAATTATAATGATATAGTTAAAAGGAAGGTATTAAATGAACAAAAAGAATTTGAGATTTTATCTCATAGTCTTTCCGATATTCCAGATCGGGACAGTATTTTAAAAATAGAATATACACTAAAATCTAAACAACAGGTTCAATGCTTTGATGTAAATTATTATATTCAAATAGACCCATTTAAGGATTTTTGCGAATTCCGCATTGAACCAGAACGGATTAGTGATATCAACCTTAACCAGAAGATATTTCAGAAAACTGAGATAGTATTAAATTTGCCTAAGAATTATGCGATAAAAGAAATTCCTGAAAATGAGCGTTTTGAAAAAGGGAATTACAGTGCTGAAATTTCATATACAATTAATAATCAGGAGATAAGTTACATAAAAGTTATTAAAGTAGGTGAACCTGTTATAAAAAGGAATGAATTTTCTGATTGGGCAAAATTTGTGGATTTTCTTGAAAACTCGTATAAAAAAAGCATTATACTTAAATCTGGAAGCTGATGAATAAAACTGCAATTGCCTTAACATCTTTATTGATAATTAGTCTTGTAGTAAATGCTCAAACTGACAAAAGGGCATCTGAAATTGAAGAAATTATTTGGAACACAAACGATAGAGATTTCAACATCACTGAAATACCTGAAAAATGGAATAAGGAATCGGCAGTTATAATATGTAGAAATATTGATTATGAGATTGAAAAACCAAAAAATCAATTTGCCCTGAAAGAATATTTTTATTTTCATCAGCGTGTTAAGTTACTGGACAACTATGGCGTGAATTATTTCGCCGAACACTCATTGATCGGGGATCAAAAGAAGATGTCAGGATTTTTTCGTCATGACCAGGTGCGCACGTATATGGGATTTAAAGTTATTAAACCAGATGGGAGGATTATAAAGGTTAATCCGGAACAGTTCGAAGGTGGTGAAATAAAAAGCAATAGCAATACTATGAAATATAAAAAAGCCGCTATTCCCGATCTTTCAGTGGGCGATATTATTGATTATTATTATTGTTATGAAACGAAAATAGGTTATTCAGGTTCTAAAGTATTTGATCCGGTATATTATCCGCTTGTGGACGATTTCCCGATTTTGCTGCAAAAAATCAATATCTATTTAGATCAGCATGGTTACCTGGCCGCAAAAAGCCTGAACGGAGCGCCAGATTTTACAGAAACCATAGACAGTGAGGGCAATTATTATTTAAGGCTTATTGACAATGACAGGGAAAGGGCAAAAGAATCTGAATTCGTTTTTCCATATCGTGAATATCCTTTGATTAAACTTCAGGCATATTATTTAACAAGTACTGATTATAGTATAAATTCCAATCTATACCTTAGATTTTTCGGAAAGGCTGAAAAAATAAAATCTGCCATGAATATTAATTCCTTGCCCTTTATATGTAAGGATATTACTTCCTATATAAGTGCTTTTGAGCAAATAATGATTTTAGTTGCATTACAATCATACGTTGAAGACCCTTTTATTAACATGGTAAATAACATATCCGCCAAACTGGGTGAAAAAGGGATTGACCGTAAAGACCATAAAAAATATGCAACAGAGGCATATTACATCTTGCGTGAATTGTATTTCCGGCGAGTCTACTTTAAAGAAGTAAGCGATGGAAAGGTCAATGAACCTATTAATTTGAATAACTTTACAATGACGAAAATTCTTTCAATTTTGTTCACAAAGAAGAAAATCCCTCATGATATAATATTCACTGTCCCAAACAAGATAGCAGACCTGGAAGACCTTCTTTTTCTTGATGAACTGATTACAGGCATCCGGGTTAGTGGAACGGACAGCATTTTATTTACTAATATTTCACCATCAGCATTGCATACGGATATTAATTCGGATTTTCAAGGCAACAGGGCCTATGCAGTACAACAATTTCCGAAAGGTTTTGATCAAACTAAGATTATTGAAATTCCGGTTGATGATTGTGGTAAAAATTTTGAAAAAAGACAAATTTCGGTCGCTTTTAATGAAGAAATGGATTCATGCCTTATTAAAGAAGAAATTTCTTTATCCGGATTAACTAAAAATTTATGGGATACATTGGTGGTTACAGATCATGATATGTATAATGAATTTATTAAAAGTGATTATTTTAAATTAATGGCTGTAGATCAATTCAGTAACTCATTTAAAAAAATGGGTAAGAATATTAATGTTTATGTGGAGCAGGAAGATGCTTATAGAAGAACAATGCTTGATGAATACTATAAATCAATGTATTGTGAAAAAATGAACCTTACAGAATTTAAACTTATTAAGCCGGGCATGTGGGAGGATCAACAGGAATTAATTTTCAAAGCTGTTTTTAATACAGGAGATTTAGTTTTAAAAGTGGCAGATGATTATTTGTTTGAAATCGGACAATTAGCAGGATGTTTAGATTTTGAAGAAATAAAAGATACTTTAATGTATAATAATACTTATTTGCCATATCCGAAAAGTATAGAATATTCCTATCAAGTAACAGTGCCTGAAGGATATATGCCTTTGGATATTGAGAGTATAAAAAATAGGGTTGAGAATGAATATTGTCTTTTTTCATACAATACCCATTTCGATAAAGGAGTTATAAATGTAAATATTGAGGAAAAGTACTATACAGTTTTTATACCAAGGAATGAGCAGTATAAATTTTATGATGTTCTAAAAGCAAAAAATGATTTCTCTAATTTAAAGGTGTTGTTGAAGAAATTATAAGACTTTATTAAAACAAAAAATGTGAAAGCATAAGCAAACTTTCCAAAAGTATCAGACTTTTGGAAAGTTTGTATATTTGAGAAAACAATTATCCATGCTAAAACCATGTCACTTATACCATATTTATAATCATGCAAATGGTAATGAAAACCTGTTCAGGAATGACGAAAATTTTGTTTACTTTCTCGAAAAATATAATGAACATGTCAGCCTTTTTACCGATACCTATGCATATTGCCTGATGCCAAACCACTTTCATTTTCTGGTAAAGATAAAAGACGAGAAAAGCATTATTGAAGGAGCTTTCCAAAAGTTTAAAACTTTTGGAAAGCTTTCGATGCATAAGTTCATCAGCAAGCAGTTTTCAAATTTTTTTAGCTCTTATGCCCAATCTTATAATAAGGTTTATAATCGCAAAGGAAGTCTTTTCATGTCCAATTTTAAAAAGAAACCGATAGATCATGACAAATACATGATGAATGTCTTGAATTATATCCACATGAATCCGGTTCTGCACGGATTTGTAAAAGAACCTCAGGAATGGAAATATTCTTCATACAATGCTTATTTTACTGGTAAAGAAACCAAAATACCTCGTCAAATGGTCCTGGAGGCAATGAATTGTTCTACCGGTGAGTTTTATAATAAACATAACCTGAGATCTGCAGAAAAGTATTCTTCAGAGATGGGGTTACTATATTGATTACGGTTTTTAGAACTTTCCAAAAGTTTCAAACTTTTGGAAAGTTGAATAAAAAATGTACGGCTGGCCGCAGGAAACCTCTCCCCGGTTTAAGTATGCAACTTACACCTCTATATTAACCTAAGTATACAACTTTGATATTGTTTTTATAAGTTACAAACTACAGTTAATTAATAAGTTAAATCAAAGATTTAATCCATATGAGGATCATACCGGTCTCCTTAAACTTTCCAAAAGTTTCGAACTTTTGGAAAGTTACATGCTAATACCTTGGATCCTTTTTAAACGGCAACTTCGCCATTTTTTCCACTTCAATGCTTGGGAATCCAAACTCCTCGACAACTTTTCCGAGGACCAGGTAAATACCATAACCACGAAAAGGATACTTTTTCAGCGAATCGGGGAAATTTACCGTATCGAAAAATTCCCCGGTCAGGTCTAAAAAACACCCGAAGTGCATCCATTCGCCTTTTGAAGTCCTTACATTTTTTATAGTGACTAAGTTGCCGAGTATGCGTATGGTCTTACCAATCTGTTTTACAAGGTCTTTGGCGAGGATGTTGCCCCTGAACTTTGTTTCAAGCAGATCGAAATTTGTAATTGTTACAGGGAACCCCAACAGTTCAATCTCATCGTAGGCATCCTCAATGCGGCTTTGCTCAAGCTCCGGCAGCACAAATTCCTTTGGTTTTTCAAAAAAAAGCCTGTTGGTTACCGGCTTTTTCTCTCTTTTATCAAGCAACATGTGTGCTTCCCAGAGAAGCTGCTTTTTTGTCTTACCGGTAAACCTGAACGCATCAAGCCGGATGAGTAAGATAAGCTGTTCATGTCCTGCAGGGATGCGGCGCACAAAATCTTCCAGGCTGCTGTAGTTCCCGTTTTTCTCCCGTTCTTCGGGTATACTTTCGGCTATCTTTGATTCAAGGTTTTGAACGTGAACAAAGCCCAGAAAGATATCTTTCCCTGAAATGCTTGTCATGTACATGCTGTTGTTTACACATGGAAGACAAATATTGCCTCCCCACCGTCGGGCTTCATTCACATACACCCATGTTCGGAAAAACCCGCCAAAATTGTTGATGACAGCCACCATGAATTCAAGAGGGAAATAGGCTTTGAGGTACAGGCTTTGATAGCTTTCCACTGCATACGATGCAGAGTGTGCCTTCGAAAAAGCATAGCCGGCAAAAGAGGCCACCTGTCTCCAGACTTCTGCGGCAAGTTCATCGGGATACCCGCGTTCTTTACAGTTGGTGAAAAATTTTCCCCTTATCCGTTCAAACTCTTTTTTTGAACGAAACTTCCCGGCCATTGCCCTGCGCAGTATGTCGGCATCAGACAGGTCAAGCCCTGCAAAATGATGGCAGATTTTTATCACATCTTCCTGGTAAACCATCACGCCGAAGGTCTCTTTCAACTGCTCTTCCATAATGGGGTGCAGGTATTTAAAATTTCCCCGGCTGTGAAACCGTTTGATATATTCTTTCATCATCCCCGATTTGGCTACCCCCGGACGGATTATTGAGCTGGCGGCAACCAGGCTGAGATAATTGTTGCACCTGAGTTTTTTCAGCAATCCCCTCATGGCAGGGCTTTCAATATAAAAACATCCGTTTGTCTCGCCAATGTAAAGCATTTCGTTTATTTTTACATCCTGCTTGAATTTGCTTATCTGGTGAACATCAACCTTAACACCCCTGTTTTTACGTATTATATCCACACTCTCGTTGATATGGCCTATGCCCCGCTGGCTGAGGATATCAAGTTTTTCAAATCCGATACTTTCTGCTACATACATATCGAACTGGGTTGTTGGAAAACCTTTTGGAGGAAGGTCCAGAGCCGTGTAACATGTTACCGGTTCTTCCGAAATAATAATTCCACCGGCGTGAATGCTGCGCTGGTTGGGAAAATCCATCAGCATATTTCCTACTTTAAAAAGCTGTTCGGTAATGCTGTTTCGGTTACTTTCGGCTCCGGGATTGTCGGCAAGGCTGTCAATCTCCTCTTTCGGAAGCCCGTAAACCTTGCCCAGTTCGCGAAAAATAGCCCTGTCTTTAAATGTTGAAATGGTACCGATCAAAGCAGTGTGTTTGGTACCATAACGCTTGAAAATATAATCCTGCACCTCTTCACGGTCTTTCCAAGAGTAATCAATGTCGAAGTCTGGAGGCGAACTTCGTTTCGGATTGATAAACCGTTCAAAATAAAGGTCCAGCTCAATGGGGTCAACATCGGTTATTTTCAGGCAATAGGCCACAATGCTGTTGGCCCCGCTGCCACGGCCAACATGGTAAAATCCGCGGCTCATCGAGTACCTTACAATGTCCCAGGTTATGAGGAAATAGGCCGAAAAGCCCAGCTTGTCAATCACTTCAAGTTCATGTTTTACTCTTTTGATTGCTTCTTTATTGTTTTTATCATACCTGTATGCAAGCCCGTCTCGTGCTAACTTTTCAAGCAGCAGTTTGTCATCATAGCTGTTGCCGGTGAATGTATTCTTGTTTTTCACACTGCAGAAATCAAAATCTATCCCGCAATTTTTTATAAGTTGTTTTGTGTTGCGTACAAGCTCGGGATAATCGCTGTACATGATTTCTATGAAATCAGGGGGAAGAAGTTTTTCTTTAGGTGATGCAAGCTGCTCTGGTGTTAGTTTTGTGAGCAGGGTATTGTTTCCTATTGCCCGCAGGTGCCGGTGTAATTCATAATCTGTGTCTCTGATAAAAGTTACGGGGTGAAATGCCACAAGTCTGTCCTGCCTGTAACGGAGTTTTGAGGTTGCAAGTTTTTTCAGTTCATGCGGCTTTACACCGATGTATTCGTTCTCTTTGAGTTTTATCAGCGTGCCGGTTTGGTAAGGAAAAACGACATATGCATTATCAAACAGGGGGGGGACAGACAGCAATTCGGTTTTTGCAAGGTTATGATGAGTAAGAAACCTGTTAATCTCCGCAAAACCCTTGTTATTTAATGCAACAGCCGTGTACAGCAGCCGGTGTTGCTCATCCCTGAATTCAATTCCGGCGATGGGTTTGATACCGTTCAGCCTGCACTCTTTTACAAAATCAATCGTCCCCATGCTGTTGTTGATATCGGTAAGGGCAAGTGATTCAATACTGTTATTTTTGGCTTCTGCAATAAGCTCTTCGATAGAAATGGTGCCGTAACGAAGACTGTAATATGAATGGCAGTTCAGGTACATAATGATTATATTATAATCAAAAAATAAGTTTAAAATATAATCATTTTTTATGATTATTGCAAACTATTCCCCTTTCTTAAAGAGCCTGTCCCGCCTTCAAGCGGGAGGGACCAAGGGGGATTTCCTCCCCCTTTTCTAAAGGGGGACCAAGGGGGATTTCCTTCTCGCAGACCCCAACCTTCAGCCCTCCAAAAATCTCTGTGCAACTTTAACCCGCTTAATTCGTGGATTTTAGTTGAATTCTAATGTTTATGCGGGTTAACCCCGATTTACAAATACTCAATTTTGGGG
>JAFGPL010000212.1 GCA_016936215.1 Bacteroidales bacterium | reverse complement strand
TAAATTTGTCATGACGATAATTATTAAAAGATTGAATGCAATGATACTAATTTTTGGCCGATCTTTAAAACCACCGACCAATAGGTCTGTTTAGTTCAACATCCGTATATAAAACATTTGGCAGTCAGTGGTTTATCAAGCATTTCAGCCCGTATCAAAAGTAGTAGTGGTAAATTGACAGAAAAGTTCTTCGAAATGCCAAACGTTTCATATACGTAACCGTTTGTGGCCAATTGAATAAAACCCCTGCATATAGATATATTATTGTAGACTTTTTGAATTATGTTCCATTATTCGTTAACTTTGTCGCTTGGATAAAAAACGACAGCTAATTTATTTTAGGAACTATTACTGGGATTTTTTTAATGCTCAGACTGAGAAGACTAAGGATAAAATAGACTACGTACTTTTTCTCGTGACTGTTGCGGAAAAGATTCCTGGTAAGTTCTTTGAACAAATGACAGGATATGATGGGTTATTTGCAATACGGATTGAGTTTGAAAGCAATATTTTCAGGATATTTTGCTGTTTTGATAAGGGTAATTTAGTTGTGTTATTTAATGTATTTCAAAAGAAAACGCAAAAGACCCCGAAAAAAGAGATTGAAAAGGCAGTACAGATAATGAAGGAGTATTTGGATTACAAAAAGAAAGGAGATAAAAAATGAAGGATATTAAAACATTTGACGAGCATTTAGACCAAAGATATGGCAAAATTGGTACTGAGAAACGGACTAATTTCGAGATAAAAGCTAAAGTCTTTGCAATAGGAGAAATTTTAAGAGAAGCAAGAAAAGAGGCTGACATGACTCAAGAGGAGCTTGCCAAAAAAACAGGCACTCGCAAAAGCTTTATCTCACGGATTGAAAACGGACATAGTGATATTCAATTATCGACTTTGTATAGATTAGTCGAAATTGGTTTTGGTAAAAGAGTTAATTTAACAATAGGCTGACAAAAATCAACTGGCCACAACAACCGGTCATACACAACCTGCCTGCCGACAGGCAGGTTATTCGGATAGCGCCTCATGAGCTCCCGCTGGTTGGTTGCCGCATAGAGGGGATGTTAAAGTCAGTTCACTTGGCTATCTTTCTGGTAACACGACTCGATAGCGTCCATGAATCCCTGCCTGCCGGTAGGCAGGGGCAACTGCGAATACCGGTGAACGTTTATGCCACGATTTTGCGCCCCTTACCTGGCTTGCTGAAATTCTGGAGCCGGGCTTCAAAACCCGCAACCTCTTATTCCTTTGCGCTACTTTGCGTAATAGCTTTATTAGCCTGAAAAAGCTGCGAGCCATGAGCCACGAGTGAAGACAGAGACCCCACCGTTCGTTTAAAGTTGTACTTTACCCAAAGATATTATTCCGGGCTATGCCTGAATTTCAGGATAAACTTTTTCTGCAATATTTTATGCAGTTTATCCCCGGTTCAGTCTTAACCTTCGCCTTAGCTTCACAATCCTTCTCCCCATTTACAGAGATTTTTCTTATCTTCATCATTCTTTAAATCTAATCATAAAACCTGCTGTCATGAATATCTTTCAGAATACAAAACAATTTTTTATCTCTTTAAATATTTACCTTTTTTTTATACCGACCTTTATGTTTACAGGTATAGTTGCATCTGCAAAGCCTGCCGGGTACAAGGCAGGTGACAGCTTATGGCACAATATCCCCAGGGCTGTCAGGTACCAGCCTGATAACGGTGATTTCGTCATCCGCAACGGCGATAAACGCTTCAACAGGGCTTTATACGGCACTAATACCGGTTTCAGGGTCGAAACCGGCGATTTGCCCGAGTTCGCGCTTTACATGCCAGGCATGGGTGGAAACCTTAAATTGGGTATTGCTTTACACGACACACCCTTATGGCTAACAGATGCAGCGAGTATTGAAGCGCGCTACCGTCCGGGCAGCATGGTTTACGAAATTTCCGATAACCTATTGGGTTACGGCAAAATTCAGTTAGAAGTGATGGCTATGGCCGGTGCAGAAGGGGTTATCATTAAGGTTGCCCCCCGGCAGTTGCCGGAAAAGTCTCGTCTGTATATGGCATACGGAGGGGCAACCGGTAAACGATTCCCGCGCGAAGGGGACATAGGCGCCGACCCTGCAACAGTTTTTGACATGAAACCTGAATACTGCAAAAACAATGAATTTTACACCCACGAAAACATGTTCAGGCTTTATTATGGCCCTGCCAGGGCACAATCAGAAGATGAACTGTATGAGAACGACTTTCGGTTATCTTCCGAAGAGAAGAAAGCGCTGAGGTTGAAAAATAAGAAAAGGTTGTATGGCCTCGTGCCCCCCGGTTCTGTGTTTAAGATATGCGATGCCGCTTTTCAAAACACCCCTGCCGTTCTGCTCAGTTCAACACCATCTGAATCCCCTGTAATTGTCTGTGAATTTCCGGTTTTCACCGGTGATGATCTGTATTTGGTGATATGGAACCCTGAAACGAAGGACAGTGTCTCTTATGCCGGTATACCGGGTATGGTTATGGAGGCAGAAAAAACCAGGAAAGAGATTGCAGGGCAGGTAAAGCTAAACACTCCCGATGAACATATAAATGCATTGGGGGCCACCTTAAGCATTGCAGCCGATGCTGTTTGGGAAGAACCTTCATACCTGCATGGCGCTGTAGCCTGGCGTATGCGCCTGCCCGGCTGGCGGGGCGCTTATGCTGCCGATTGGATGGGTTGGCACGACAGGGCCAGGATTCATTTCAACGCGTACCTGAAATCACAATACCTCTCCCCCGATTCAGGTCCCAATATGCCCGATCCGAAGACCAATCTGGCACGCCAGGAAGAGAAAGAGGGGAACTCACTGTTTACAAGCGGGTATATCAGCCGTAACCCAAACCAGGTATCCAAACCGCACCATTATGATATGAACCTGGTGTTTTTCGACCAGTTGCTCCGGCACCTGAAATGGACCGGTGATAAAGCCTATGCACGTGAAATATGGCCTGCCCTGAAACGTCACCTGGCATGGGAAAAAAGGTGTTTCGACGGCAACGGCGACGGACTGTACGATGCTTATGCCGCCATCTGGGCAAGCGATGCCCTGCAATACAGCGGGGGAGGGGTTACCCATTCTTCGTCCTATAATTACAAGGCAAACAGTCTTGCCGCAGAAATAGCCCGATGGATCGGGGAAGACCCTGACCCGTATTATCGTGAGGCTGCGAAAATAAAAAAAGCTGTAAACTCTCTGCTTTGGATGCCTGATAAGGGTTGGTATGCCGAATATAAAGACCTGCTGGGGTTACAGCAAGTCCATCCTTCTGCGGCAGTATGGACGGTTTACCATGCACTCGATGCCGGTATTGCCGATCCGTTTTCTGCTTACCAGTCTTTACGATATATTGACACACAAATTCCTCATATCCCGGTGAAGGCAAAGGGCATGACTGATGGCAGCTATCATGTGCTCGGAACGACAAGCTGGATGCCTTATACATGGTCAATCAACAATGTGGCGCTGCCGGAGAACCTGCATACTTCGCTTGCCTACTGGCAGGGCAGCAGGTATGAAGAGGCATTTAACCTATGGAAAAGTTCGCTTATTGAAAGCATGTACATGGGGTCAAGCCCCGGCAACTTTCAGCAATTATCTTTTTACGATGCTTTCAGGGGTGAACTGTACCGCGACTTTGCAGACCCCATAGGCGTTGCAGCGCGAACACTGGTTGAAGGGTTGTTCGGGATTGCCCCCGATGCAATCGGAAAAATACTCACTGTGCAGCCCGGACTTCCGGATAAATGGAATGCTGCTTCTCTTGCTACACCCGATTTTGAATTCGACTACCTGAGAGAAAAAAATATAGAAACCTATAACCTGAAACAGGCCATGCCGGTAAAAATGAAGTTGCGTTTCTGTTTCGTAGCCAGGGCTGAAAACATAGAATCAGTCATGGTCAACGGAAAAAATGTTTCATGGCAGGTGATTGAAGAATCTATCGGGACACCACGGGTGGAAATCCTTTCCGATTACGCCGAAGCTTACAATATTGAAGTTCGCTGGCAGGGTCAACAGATTGAAAAAAAATCATACACAGGGTATATCTCCAACACCGGTAACCTGTCTGTTTCATACAAATTTGCCAAGATAGAAGATGTTTACGATCCCCAGAGTATTTTGAATAACCTTAAGTTTGAGCAGGGTAATTTGCTCACAGCCTTTAAAAATATCACGGGCAACAGGACAATCTTTATTAAACTCAGGCAGGCAGCTATGGTTTGGTGGGAACCTGTAAATATTGAGCTTAGGGAGCCGGTTGAAATTGTTGCCTGTAACTCGCAGGAAAAGGATATTTTAAGCTTTAAGGTCAGAAACAATACCGACACCCCGGTTGATGCGGAATACACAGTAAATCAGGGTGTTGGCAGCAAAAAGCAGCGTATTTCAATCGCAGCACATAGTTGCACGGAAACAGTGGAATGGAGAGGGAAAAACCTTTTCCCGGGGAGCAATCTTGTGAGGGTAGAAGCCCAGGGTATTGCAATTACGAAACCTGTTCTTAACTGGAATATAGACGATAAGGAAAATGCCAACTATAAAACGCTTGATCTGTCAGCCTATTTTAATGATAGTGTAACGGCAATATTCAAGAACCGGTATTTGTCGCCCAGGTCGCCTTATCCTACGCTTCAGTTGCCGGTTCATGGAATTGGGGATTGGTGCTCGTATAAAGAATCTGCATCCATTGATGATAGGGGTTTGCGGCAACTTGCCGATGGTGTCGGGATTTTTAAAATCCCGCAGGGTGTGCCTTTCAGAACACCATTCGAGATATATTTACCCAATATTATTTATACCAGCCGTTGGGACAATTATCCGGCAAAAGTGGTCATCCCTTTGGAAGGAAAGGCAGATCATGTTTATCTTTTGATGGCCGGTTCGACACACCACATGCAAAGCAGGTTTGTAAACGCGAAGGTGACAGTTGTATTTGAAGATGGCACTTCTGAAGTGCTTGAACTTAAGAACCCCGAAAACTGGTGGCCCATAGAGCAGGATTTTTATGAGGACGGGTTTGCCTTCTCAACAGGCGCCCCGAGGCCTTTAAGGCTTCACTTAAAAACAGGCCGGGTCACACTCGAAGGATATAATGTGCTGTCTAAAAACAAAACTATTCATATTGATGGGGGAGCGGCAAATATTCTTGATATCCCGCTCAACAGGTCAAAAAACCTAAAGGAACTACACTTGGAGACTACTGCCAATGATGTGGTTATAGGCCTTATGGCAGTGACCCTGCTTTTATCTTTAAAATGATAACAGATACAAATTATACATGGATCCGGACTTTCTGGACAAACATTATTTGGCAGCAGTCCTGGTCCCTTTTGAAGTAGTTTTTTTGGCTGTAGCAGGTTTTTTACCGGCTCCGGCAGGTTTTCCGCCAGGTTTTTTTGGTGTTTTTGCTACCGCATCTTTCTTTGCTTCTTTATGGGGTGTTTCTTCAGTATTATCCTTGTTTTCAGCATCTTCAGCCTTTTCTTCTTCTTCAAAATTCAACAGGTTGTTATCGCGGAGGATACTGTACCAGGTAACCAGTTTCCTGATGTCGGAAACATATACCCTTTCCCTGTCGTATTCGGGCAATACCTTAGACATATATGCTTTCAGTTCTTCGTTTCCCGATTTCGGGTCAATGGCGGCCCCTCCGTTCTCTATTTCGAAAATGCTTTTTAATACATCGGCAAGGGGTTTCTCCTCTGTTTCGGTGTAGATTGCAATATCTTTCAGCGAACTCACCTTGGTGGAGGCGTTTACAAACATTCTTTTCTTGGTATCGAATGCTTCAACAATGATACCGTTTCTACCGTCTGAAACATACTTAAATAAGCCGCTGTGGCCCGAGATAGCTAAAATATCCTTTAAATCCATAATAATATTTATTTAATCCGGCTGCAAATATAATATTCTTACACTAAGTTAAAAATATGTTTTTTAGTCTCATACGAAATATAAAAAGATATTGTTTAGAATATCACTCAAAAAATCTAAACAAATTCAAATAATTGCAGGTTGTTTAAGCATTTTTAATGCATCATCAGGGTTAAAAACTTCTTTTTTTGCAAATTATTGTTTTCTAATTATGTTTATACCTTAAATCCGCAAGTTAATGCTGTAGCAATATGAATCGGTATATTCATTTGTCATTCTGAGTGCCTGCCTGTTGCGGGCAGGAAACGAAGAATCTCCTAAACACACGCAGATTCTTCACTCCGTTCAGCATGACAAATTAACTTGCGGATTTAAGGTTATACTGTAACTTATTTAATGCCCCTTTCTTTTTTAATGGTCTCATAGGCCTCATTGATTCTTTTAAATTTCTCATCAGCCTGCCTTTTAATATCTTCTCCAAGATAACTTACCTTATCCGGGTGATGTTTTACTGCCATCATCCTGTATGCCTTTTTTACCTCCTCATCGGATGCCCCGGGGTCTATCTCAAGAATTTTGTATGCCCATCCGCTTGATTTTACAAACATGTTTTTTGTTGATTCAATGTCGGCGGCAGCAATACCAAGGTACCCGCATATTTCTTCGATAGTCCTTAATTCCGATTTGTCAATTTGTCCGTCGGCGTTGGCAATACCAAATAAAAAATGAACCAGTTGCAGCCTCGAAGAATAGTCCATTCGCTGTTTAACCTGCATACATACCTCCCTGAGCGGAATTTCCTGTTCGAGTATATTTTTAAGCATGCGCACAGCTTCAAGGGCTGTATCGCGGCCAAATACCTGCACGAAATATGCTTTTACATAGTCGAGCTCCGATTTCAGCACCCTTCCATCAGCTTTCATTACTCCGGCAATTAGTGTAAGAAGGCTTACAATAAAATCCCCGGTGGTGGTTTTCCTTTCATGAGATAGAATATCTTCACCTGAAATATCAATAAAAGAACCGAAAGCAAAACCGATAATTGCCCCCAGGGCGCCGCCGAAAGTCCATCCAAGCCCTGCACCTATCCACTTACCGAATTTTCCCATATTCTATTTATAACATTTGTATTACAATGATGATAATGACTCGTGAATTTTTATTATCTGGGGTAAAACAGGGGTTTTGTCATCGTTCGTGATGATATAATCTGATAATTCTGTTTTTTTTTCTTCCGGCATCTGGCTGTTCATAATTTTTCTTACATGGTTTTCATCCACATCGTCACGTTTCATTACCCTTTTTATCCTTAAGGCTTCGGGTGCAGTCACCATAACCGTTTTATCAAACAGAGGCCCCATACCGCTTTCAAACAGGATTGCTGCTTCGTGTATGGTGTATTTCATGTGTTCATGTCCCCTGAGCCACTCTTTGTAATCGTGAATTACTTTGGGGTGAATTAAATCGTTTACTTTCTGAAGTGCAACCTTGTCATTAAAAATTATACCGGCAAGTTTTTTTCTGTCGAGTCCGAATAATGTGTATATGGTTTTACCAAAAAGGTGCACTAGACTTTGTATTAATTCCGGATCGTTATCAGACAAAATTTTTGCCCTGATATCGGCGTGGTATACCGGCACGTTTAATTGCCTGAATATATTGCAAATTATAGATTTGCCGCTTCCTATGCCGCCTGTTAGGCCTACCCTGGTCATCTTTTTTCTATTAGGTATTCAACGATACCGGGATCAATTATTAAACGGTAGAGGTAATCGGGGGTGTCAACCAGGTGTACTTTCAGCATCGGGCCTTTAAGATTACCTGCACTATTAAAATCAACAACAGGGATGACCATGCCGGGGTTAATCCTGTCGTAGTTGCTTAGACTTATCCTGTAAGTAACAGTTACATTTTTCGGAAAAATCTTCAGCGTGAGTGTGTCTGGCACATTAATGGTCTTTATCTCGCAGGCAAGCGATCTTTCTGTGAATTTGTCAACCGGGATGACGACCCTTACTTTTTTGCGGTTAAATTCAAGCTGGTTAATCTTCTGCAGGTTGTATGTTTTACTGAGGGTATCGTTTAGGTTGCGGGCAGTAACAGGTTCGGTAAAGACATTATGAAGTGTATCAAGTATTGTTGCAGGGCCGGTTGCAATAATGCTGTCGGGTACGCATATAATGTCACCGTTCAGGGTGAATTGTTTTGCAAGCATACCGGGATTGTCCTGGATACTTGCTGCGACAGCAACTTTTCTTGTAACGAGGTCGGTGAACCTGAAAAAAAGAGTGTCGGGTGTAATATCAATAATCCTTATATTCTCAAGGTCTTCGGTAATGTAATCTTTCAACTGGCTGGTGAGCACATAAAAAGAATTATTGCCAGACTCCTGTAAAGCAAAAGATTCGATATTGAATTTAAGCGCTTTAATATTCACAGGAAGTTTGTGTGAAAAAATATCAATTCCGCTGGCCTGGACTTTTAAGGTAAGTTTATCGGGCAGTTCACTTACAAGCATTTTGTTTGGAGGGAACCGGGTATATTTTACAGGGTACACAATTTCATCCTGGTATTGTTCCCCAAGTGAGCGGATAAACCAGAACAGCGCTGAGAGCAAAAGAAAAAAAAGGAACAATGGCAAACGCTGCCTGTATTTTTCCCTTGAAGCTTTTATTAATTCGCGAACCTGGTCTGTAAGACCGATGAAAAAGCGTATATATCTGTATTTATTGCCCACTTAAGATTTTTTGTAGAATACAAATATATACTGATTTTGTTGTTGAAACCAAAAATTTTCAGGAAGGCGCCGTTAAGTCAATTCAGATAATTCGTTGAAAAGAAAGATTGTTAACTTAATGGCACCTCCCGGTTGAAAGACCCTGCAGTTTATTTCTGCTGCTGTTCGATATCGCTGGGGTCTTTTAACACCGCGCTTTTATCTACTTTTATCAGCACGTTGTTCCCTACATCAACCGTGATGATATTTTCGCTGATATTGTTTATTTTACCATAGATACCGCCGGTAGTGACAATACGGTCGCCCTTTTTAAGCGATTCCCTGAAACTTTTCAGTTCTTTCTGCCTTTTCATCTGCGGCCTTATCATGAAAAAATAGAAGACCACGAAGATCATGATCATCATGATATAAAATTGTGCCTGGCTTGATTTTCCGCCCTCCGGCGGAGTCATTAAAATCACGTTTAAAAATTCAATCATCGTTTTATTAATTTAATTTATACTATTGTTATTCAAGGTTTAAAATCAAAGTTATTCACCCACGAGCCCGCGTCCCTGTTTTTGTATTTTTTCGGTGTCTTTAAGGTGCTTAATTATCTTGTCGAGTACACCGTTGATAAACACACTGCTTTTGTTTGTACTGTAAAATTTTGCAATTTCAAGATATTCGTTAAAGGATACTTTAGTGGGAATTGATTTAAATTCTATGATCTCGGTAATGGCCATTTGAAGAATAAGAATGTCCATAAAAGCGATACGCTCTATTTCCCAGTTTTGGGTAAATTGTTTTATCAGCTCGAGATATTCGTCTTTGTGAAGGATTGTTTTTCTGAAAAGACGTTTTACAAAATCAACATCATCTTCGTTTTTGAACAACGGGAATAGCCTGATGTTTTCCCTGTCTTTTTCCTTAAACCCCTTAATAGACTTAATAATAATGCCAAGAATGAATTCGAATTCGTCGTTCCAGTAAATGCTCTGTTCTTCAAGAATGGCATAAAGGTCTTCAGATTTGGCGATTTCTTCAGAACATATTTTGTAAAGCACCTCCTTGTCGTCTTCGTATGAATCGCCGGAATTGCTCATGTAGGTGATGTAATAATCCGATTGCCTGATATTGTTGTATAGTTTTTTTATAAGTTCAGGATGGTTTACCCAGCTTAACTTTGTGTTATGCAGAAAACCGTTTAGTTCAGTACTTATCCTGAACTGTTGTATAACCTTGTTGTCAACAAACCTGGTATTTGGATTTAAATCTTCGGCTGAAGGGATGTTTTTTTGTCTTGCAATTTCAAGGCGGCTGTTGGCGTAATCTACTATCTCGAGCAGGAGCAATATAAGGTAATGGTATAGTTCATAGGCTTTGTTAATACTGTGAAAAAGTTCTTTTTCTGCCTTGTTGATGCCGGAATCAGGACTTTTATAAAAAGCGTAAAGTACCTGTAATGTTTTAATTCTTAATATCCTTCTGCTAATCATATTTCAACGAACCTGCCAAATGGTTAACTGTTTATTAAATGAACTGCAAAATAAATGCATTTTTTTTAACAATTGTCAAATATTCATAATTTTCGTTAATGGTTGGTATAAAATCCGGTTTATGATTTCATCCTTTCGTCATTTTGGCAGCCACAATTTGGATTTCTCACGTTCCGGCCTGAAAGAGTAAAATTGAAAAATCTTTAACCATAAGCAGGTATGGAATTAAAATAATTTATATTTTTGAGTCAGCAATTAATCGTTATTAAAAAATACTACTAATCATGGGCGAAGAACTGTTTAACAGCGGCAGGTCTGGTAAATATGCAAGTGAAGATATATTTAACTGGACAATCAGGGCAGGTAAGAGAACCTATTTTTTAGATGCAAAAAATTCGGGCAGGAACGGATTGTATCTTTCCATAACCGAAAGTAAGAAACGGGTCAACGACGAAGGGCGTTCCTTTTATGAAAAACATAAGATTTTTCTCTACCAGCAGGATTTTAAAAATTTTTTGGAAGGATTACATAAAGTGGTCGCATATATTGAAAAATACAAAAAAATCCCCCGGCAGGCTGAAACTGATTACAACCATGAAGATTCCAAAAAATATACCCAGGTTGAATTCGATGACCTTGAAAGTACGGAAGCAAACGGTCTAAGCCGGACAGAAAAATAACCATGGATATTTTGTAAGACAAAATCTTACTTTAACTGGTTATAATGAATTGTCATAAACTCCTCTATTTCATCATCCGAAAGTTGTTTAAGATTGGTGATCAGATATGTCTGGTAGAGGAAGTTGCCAAGTTGGTTGCATTCGTCAATGATTTTGTTGAAGAGACTTTGCACAGGCACACTCAAAGGAAGGAGCGCCAGTATGGTGATGAAATTTTTTTTCATCCCAATCTCTTCAATTTCGCCTGAGCTTCGTCGAATTGCAAATTCCGATTCCTTTTTAACAATACTCTTTTGCAGGTTGGTTAGTTTTCGGGTGCCCCGTGCTATGAAGACAACAAAATATCTTAGTTTCAACCCTTTTCCCCCCAGTCCGGTTGATATCAGTACCTGATTTTCGTCAAGAATTTTGCTTTCGAGTAGTAGTTTGCTTTCCTGAAGCGCAAGCTTGGCCCAGTCCTGAAGATCCTGGCCGGGGTCGTTGGCAAATCGTTCAATGGTCCTGAAGGCTTCAATACTGTTGATGGAGGCGAGCTGTACAAGCATACATTTTTTGTTCTCTTCAGGGGTATGCTGTTTGAAAATGTTTTCTTTGTTTTTTATTACGTCTTCAGGGTCAAATTCCTGATCAAAATTTTTTGAATATTGGTAGTATTCAGATTGTACATCAATATCTATCTGTTCTTCAAGTATCTTCAGGTTACCATCCAGATAACCGAATAATTCCTGTAACTTCTCGTATATGTTTTCTTCAGAGGCCAAACTATCGTGAATTTTAAGGTGCTCATTTGAGATTTGTTGTTCGTAAATAAATATATGAAATATAAAAACAAATAGCAACCAATTTTTTTAGTAAAATGTATTAATTATTATGTAACCATTTTACCTAAACTTAGGTATTGTGAATGGGCAATATTTAAATTAACATTGTGCCCTTATATATTTCTTCCGGTTAGATGAGGTTATCTGAGTTAAAAAATAATGAAAGTGGTATAATTACCAAAGTTTTGGGCAGGGGGGCTTTCCGCAGGAGAATTACTGAGATGGGTTTTATCAGGGGTAAAAAAATCACTGTTATAAAAAATGCACCCTTAAACGACCCGATAGAATACAAACTTATCGGGTACAATATATCCCTGAGAAGGTCTGAAGCTTCGCTTATTGAAGTAGTCACCAAAGAAGATGCAAAAGCCGGCCATGAAGAAAAATTCAATGGCACCATTACCGAACAGGCATTAAAGGTTTCAGCAAGAGAAAAGGGTAAGATCATCAATATTGCCCTTGTTGGTAACCCGAATGCAGGTAAGACAACAATTTTCAATTATGCGTCTAAATCAAGGGAGCGGGTTGGCAACTACAGCGGGGTAACCGTAAGTTCCAAAACTGCTGTTTTTGTTCAGGACGGATATACCTTTCACATTACCGACCTTCCCGGTACTTATTCGCTTTCAGCATTTTCTCCCGAAGAAATCGCTGTAAGGGACTATATTGTAAATAACACCCCCGATGTTGTCATAAACATTGTTGATGCCTCTAACCTCGAGCGCAACCTTTATCTTACCACGCAGTTGATAGACCTCGATATCAAAATGATCATCGCCCTGAACATGTACGATGATCTGCAGAAACATCAGGATATGTTTGATTACCGGGCGCTCGGCAAGATGATCGGGATTCCGCTGGTGCCTACTGTAGGTGTTACAGGAAAGGGCATTGCCGAACTGTTCAGGGAGATTATAAGGGTTTACAACGATGATGAACCCATGCTGAGGCACATACATATTAATTATGGCCCGGAAGTTGAAAAATCTATTGCCCGGGTTCAGGAGAAAATCAAGGTCAAAGAAAATTACAATCTTACAGACAGAATATCGTCACGCTTTCTGGCCATCAAACTTCTTGAAAAAGACCGGCATATTATAGAATTTATAAAGCAGGCAGTAAATGCTGTTGAAATAAAAGCAGTTGCTGATAAAGAGTTCAAAAGGCTTGAAGCAGAATATCATTCCGATAGCGAAACCATTATTTCAGACGCCAAATACGGATTTATTTCCGGTGCCCTCTTGGAAACCTTCAAACCTGGATTGATAGAGCGTAACGAGATAACCCGGTCTATTGATAACATTCTCACCAATAAATATTTTGGGTTTCCAGTCTTTTTTCTGTTTATGTACATCATGTTTACATCAACATTCAGGCTGGGAGAGTACCCTATGAAGTGGATAGATGCCGGTGTAGCTATTCTTGGCAGATGGATGGATCAGCTAATGGCCCCCGGGCCGCTTAAAGAACTCATCATTGATGGTATTATCAATGGGGTGGGTGGGGTAATTGTTTTTCTTCCGAATATCATCATCCTTTTTCTGTTTATTTCCCTGATGGAGGATACGGGATATATGGCCAGGGCCGCATTTATAATGGACAAGCTCATGCACAGGATAGGGTTGCATGGAAAATCTTTTATCCCGTTGCTTATGGGATTTGGCTGCAATGTGCCTGCCATAATGGCAACACGTACCATCGAAAACCGGAATAACCGTCTGCTTACTATGCTTATCGCGCCGTTCATGTCGTGCAGCGCCCGTCTGCCAGTGTATATTTTGCTTATTGGCACCTTTTTCCCCGATTACCATGGCACGATATTGTTTGGATTGTATCTTACAGGTATTGCCATTGCAGTGTTTTCATCGCTATTGTTGAAAAAGATATTTTTCAAGACCGATGAAGTGCCTTTTGTAATGGAACTTCCGCCTTACAGGGTCCCGACATTTGCAGCCACCATAAGGCATATGTGGTTTAAAGCATCGCAATACCTTCAGAAAATGGGAGGTGTAATACTTGTTGCCTCCATAATTATTTGGGCTTTGGGTTATTTCCCGCGCCATGTAGATTTTAGTACCGATTATGACAGCCAGATAGCGGATAATACCCGTAAGCTTGAATACCTGCAAAGTGAAAACAGCGTAAACAAAAATGAAAAAATCGCCGGTGTTGAAGCAAAAATTGATGAACTTACCATGCTGAAAAAAGCCGAACACCAGGAAAAATCTTACCTGGGCATGATCGGGAAATTTATAGAACCCGCCATGGCCCCGCTTGGTTTCGACTGGAAAATAAGTATAAGCCTGCTTACCGGTATTGCAGCCAAAGAAATTGTTGTAAGCTCTATGGGCGTGATCTATCATGTAGATATTACAAAAGCCGGTAGCAACGAAACATTATCAGATTTCCTTCTCGAAGCCGAATATAAAGATGGCCGGCGAAATGGACAAAAGGTGTTTTCACCGCTGGTAGCTATGTCGTTGCTTATGTTTATACTCATTTATTTTCCTTGTGTGGCAGTGATAGCCGCAATCCGCAAAGAATCTGGCTCATGGAAATGGGCTATGTTCACCGTGTTCTATACTACAGGCCTGGCATGGGTGGTATCATTTTTTGTTTACCAGACGGGTAGCCTTCTGGGTACTTTTTTTTAATTGCAGATAATGATGGTACAATATATTATTACGATTATAATAATTTCAATTTCTTTGCTGTACGTGGTTATTAAAGTATGGCGTTCTGTTTTTCCTGCACGGAAACCTACAACTTCATCTTTCTGTTCGGGATGCGACGGTTGCAGGCTTAAAGACTATGGAAAAGCAGATAAATGTACCGGATACAGGGGGGCGAACAGGAATTATCTTTTCAACTTATTGAAGAAATAATATTTAAGCATAAATGTAAAAGGTGAAATTATTGATTATATTTGCACAGAAATTGAGAATTGAGTTCAGAAAGTCAATATCTACTTTTGGCCTTCATGCATAAGTTATCTTGTTAGTATGTCTTCAAGCTCATTATTTAAACATCACTAATTTTTAATTTTTAATTATTTTTTAATGAACATCTACATTTCGAACTTAAGTTACGATGTTAATGACGCCGACTTAAGAGAATTATTTGAAGAATACGGACCAGTATCTTCAGCAAAAGTTATTTCAGACAAGTATACCGGAAAATCAAGAGGTTTCGGTTTTGTTGAAATGGACGACAATTCACAGGCACAACAGGCCATTGATGAACTTAACCAGGCAGAATATGATGGTAAGGTAATTAGTGTTTCGGTAGCCAAGCCAAGGACCGACCGTCCAAGCCGTGGCGGTTCTTTCCAAAACAAGGGTAAAGGCGGGTATAATTCCGACAGAAGAAACAGGTATTAAGAGTGTATCTCTTGTACAGAAAATTATGGGGTGGTCGTTTATGCCACCCCTTTTTATTTTGTATTGGCTGAGAAAAATTGCAGAATAAAGTATGTAAACTATTGTTTGGTATTATCCTTTTCGGGTAACGACACCGTAGCCTGATAATTGGAATAGTTGTATAACGGATTTCTGGCAGGTTTGTACAGATTTCCTTCCATGGGATTGTCTTCCTGGGTATAAACCCATATTTCACCGGGATCCCAGACAACAATTTCATCGCGGCAATCACCTGTTATATCAAGTACAGCGTGGCACATATCAGGGTGCCCGTCATCGGGGAATAAAAGCACTTTGCGTCCCCATCCGTCAAATACGCCACCTTCATCTACGTTGGCATTAAGTACAAAGTATTCTTCTGATTTGCCGGTCCAGTTCAGCGGCAGGCACATGCTGCCATACTGGTTGGGTTCAAAGGAATGATATAGTTCGCCGCTTGCATCGAAAAAATGTATAATTCCCTGGTTGCCCCAGAAATTTACAGATACTGTTTCGAGGCCCGGAAGGTCATCTCTGAAGTTAGCCACCGCAGGGTTTTGAACATGACCGATATAATGGTGGCGGAGGATTTTTCCTTTCATGTCGGCGAAGAACAGTCCTTCATCGCTTGCAGCGCACATCAGCTTTATTTCCTCATCTTCTCTGAACCTTACCAAGGCTACGCCGTCAGCATGGTCCTGTAAAACTGTGTCAAGGGTCCATAAAACGCTACCATCGTCATCAAACAAAGTATAGCCCATCATCAGTTCATCTTTTCCATCGCCGTCAATATCTTCTGCAAAGGGATAATGACCGGTATTGCAGGCGGCATGCCAGAGCAGGTGCAAATGGCTGTCATAGGCCCAAAGGTAGTGGTACCTGTCTTTCAGGATTATTTCCCCGTCATAACCTTTACCGGAAAGATCACATAAATAGATACAATCACCCAGGATACGTGCGAAGATATTGTTACCCTGGCTTGTAGGTTTTCCTCCCGGTGTTTTTGGCGTAGGGGTCTTGTAAATTGTATTACCGGTAGCTGCATCCGCCACGATTAACTCAAAATTCATGCAGTAGATCACTTCATTGCGCCCGTCGCTGTTGATATCGTGAACCTGAAAGGCAACATCGTTGGTGAGGTTGTACTTCCAGGGATCGGGATTACCTTTTTGCCAGAGTATGTCACCGTCGAAAGTCATGGCGGTAAGGCAGCTTAACTCGCTGTTGCGGTCTTTCGGGCCATGATGTATTACCTGGCCTATTAAAACATCTGTTACCGAATCGTTGTTCAGATCGCCGAACCGCAGGTTTCTCGCAGCGCCAAACCCTGCAGTGGAAACGCGCTTGTACAGCATCATTCTGGAGTTTTCTGCCTGCAGTGCTTTTTCGGATTCTTCTATGGCGAGCCTGTTTTTTTCATATGTTGCTTTTTCTATCGTACACATGGTAACCTTTACCTGTCCGAATGCAGCAGGGCCGTCGGCTAAAAATCCGATTTTTCCCGCAGAAAATGACTGATCGGTAACCGTAAAGGCAGGTCCGTTAATAATCTCGGCCTTGATCACGCTGTCTTTTAATGAAACACGGGCATACAGAAAGCTGTCGGTTTTATATTCAAATCTTTCCTGCGCCAGGATAACTTCAAAAGGTTTACGGAAGGCCACGGCATGCTCAACTTTTTTAAGCAGGGCTGTATCATTTTTTACACCGAAGAAATAGTAGCACCGGTCATTATTATACCTGAATACAACACCAGCTTGGAACCCTTTCGATTCGGGCATGACAGATGCCAAGAAAGAGTAATCCTGCCACAAAGCATCCCCGGCAATCAGCATGGGATGCCAGTGTATATCGGGATTACAGCTTCCCTGGTAAATGACTTTTTGATTGTTGTAGCTTCGCACGAACCACGATGGCGGCAGGTTATACCTGAAGGTTGAAACCTGCCAGTTCCCCTTTGGCGCTGCTTCCGGCAGGTAATGATACTCGGTGTGCGCCCCGCTGGCATTTCCAAGTGGACCCCGGGGCAAAGCCGTGTAATCATCGAAAAATACAACCACTTCCTTTTTAAGGTTATTGCACGCAAAAAGAAGGATTATGAATATTAAACCGACAATAATATTGAACCTGTTGCAACTCATAATCATTATTTACCGCAATTTTTTGCCAATGTTTTAAATGCGGAAATAATGTTTCTTGCAGTCATCACATCGTCGGTGAACAATTCAAGGCTATATGTAAAATTTTGGGCTTCACCGTTTTTAAAAGGCTTAATTAGTTTCTGTTTGGCCTTGGTTTCAAGGGTTACATTCATCTCTTTACCCGATATTTCAAGTTTTATGGCATCTGCATTGATGTCAGACATGTTCAGTTCATAGATATACCCGGTAGATGTGTTTTTGCTGTCAAGCTGCACGGCAGATAATTTAATTTTGCACGGATCATTGTCAATCATCTCTAAAGTCTGATCGTAGGTATAGCTCCCGGTTGATACCGAATGCAGCGCCCCGGCGATATATTTGAATGCAGCATCGTTGCCGGTAAAGGTTTTTCCTGTTGGTTTTACTTCAGATACCAGATATTTCATGGCGCTAATAAAATTTCTTGCCTGTTTGGAATCATCAAATACAAATTCCACAGATGAGGCATAATTCTGTATCTGGTTAAATTTGTTTATCTTAACAAGTTTTTCTTTCCCGGTCGGGACATTCACGATCATCTTTTTACCGCTCACTTCAAGTGAAATTTTGTCTTTTTCGGCATCGGGGATGTAAAACTCAAATGATTCTTCTGTATCCCCGTTGCTATCGGTTGTAGTGAGTTGCAGAACAGTATTGTAGGATTTTGCTGCATCTATGGCCAGTTTTTGTTTGTAGGTTTTTGATCCTTCGGTTACAGTGCCTGTGCTGGAGGCTAACCATGAGGTAGCTTTGCCGGTATCGGTCCATGCTAATATGCCATCGTTCCTGTTTTGGATTGCATAAGACAATGCATTGATAAGTTCCCGGGCAGATTCAATATCCGGTGCATACAATTCAAACTGGTATGTATAATTCTGGAGTTCACCGTTTTTAAGGGTTTTAACAAGTTTCATTTTATCTTTTACCGCAGCTTTTATCATCACATCTTTGCCACTGACAGCGAGGTTTACTTTCGGATCGAGCTCATTCAGATAGACATGATATTTCTCTTCTGTTGCAACTCCTTTTGAATCGGTGGTTATGGATGTAAAAGTGACAATACCATCGGGTTTGCTGTCGTATTCGAATTGTTGTTTACAATTTACACTTCCGGCATTTACATCCTGAACATTTTCTTTGAGATAATTCAGGGCTGTGTTTACATCTTGAAAGTTTTTATATTCAGGTTTGCTTTCCTTAATGGCATATTCAAAGGCCTGCACCATGGTACGGGCCGATTCAAGATCGGGAACGAGAACACTGAAATTGTTATCATAGCCCTGAAGGGCACCGTTTTTGGTAAATTTTATGTATTTATCGTCATCTTTGGTTTTCAGGTCCACCGACAGGTCTTTTCCGCTTACGATCATCGTAATCTTATCGGGATTGAAATCGGCCAGGTTAAAGGCATACTCTTCGATTATTTCTGTACCTTTTGAATCATTGTATTTTCTTACAATTCCAGCCAGGTATGCCTTGGCTGCATCGAATTTAAATTCCTGGTTATATTCGGTACTGCCTTTGGTTGTTGCCGAGATGTTTGCTGTCAACCATTGAAGGCATTCAGTGAGCGATCCCCAGGTTGTTTGCTGTTCCTTGCAGTCTTTAAGATGGTTTTTCAAAGCATCAACGAGCGCCCTTGCTTTTTCAACCTGGTCGCTATAAATCTCTGCTTCAGCCACATAACTTTTAAATTCACCCCCGTCATACGACTTGATAAATTTCTGGGAGTTTTTTGTTTTAAGGCTGATCGTGATGTATTTACCTGTAACTTTGAAATTTACATAGTTTGGGTCAATATCGGTCAAATAGAGTTCCACATGGCTTTCAGATTCGCTGCCTTTTTTGTCAACTTTTACAGTACTTATGGTTATACCGCACAACTCTTTGTTAAAGTAGGTAAAGTCATACCGGTAAGTATAACTACCAGCAAGTACATCGCTTTTAAAATCCGATAACCAGGTAACAGGTTCATTTTCCTGCGCCGGCACTATCTGGATAAAAGATAAAAATAAGATGGTAAACAAAATAAATCTTCTTTTCACTCGTTTCATTTTTAGTATTATTTTAGGTTTTAAGAATATAAAATTAATGTCGTTTAATCAAACTTTGAGAAACTTTCCGCGAGCGCTTAAGCTACTCAACGGAGAGTTTCAGCCGAAGGCTTCAGCCCGCCGAAGGCGGAAGCACAAAGGTATCACAAAGCGAATAAAAACTGTAAGATCATTCTCATAATTAAACGATATTGATATAAAATTATAAAACCGGAGATATATTTTTATATTCAACCTGAAAAAAGTATCGGAAACCGGATGTTGTTTATTGGTTGATTCTTCATAAATTTGTTAATAAGCAGGATGTTTCGGTACTTTTGGTCAATTCCTGAGAGATTATGTTACAAAAAGACCTCATAGCATACTTTAGCAACCGGATGAGCGAATTCTCTTCACTGGTTAAGATTAACGGAGTTGCTAAAAACCAGGAAGCGGTTCATGATTTGAGGGTAAATATCAAGAAAATACGTACAGTAATAAGAACATTCAATTTACAGAAAAAGAACAGGAAAATAAGGAAGATACTAAAGAAGAATATTGGGGACATTTTCAAAAAGGCTGGAAAACTAAGGGATATGCAGGTACAGTGTGCCCTGGTAAAAGACTATGAACAAATATTGGGCAAAGAATTTTTTGACCTGAAAGAATATATATCTATAAAATTAAAATTGAGGCAAAAAAGTATAAGAAAATTATTACCTGGTGACCCTGTCGTGTTTTATAATCCCTTTATTTCATTGGTTAATGCAGGAATTGAAGCCCTTGATGAAGAAAAAATAAAGAATTTTATAGTGCAATTTATTGATGGCAGAATAAAAAAATTTAATAAAACCAAAGTACGGTTTTACCCGAAAAAACTCCACAAACAGAGAAAGATACTTAAGGAGTTAAGGTTTACATATGAAATGCTGACAAGCTTAACTTCTGCCCCGGATTTTGAAGATCAGGTTTTAAGGATTAAGGAGTTAGAGGAAATTTTGGGCAGATGGAATGACTATAATTTACTTAAGGCATCAATTTTGGGACATATCCGTGTTTTAAAAAAATCCGACCCGGGCTATGTAATTAAAATGAATGCATTAAGCGAGGCTGTCTCGGATGATATTGTCAGACTGCTTGATAATTACCACAAATTAATTGCCGGATTAAACCCCGTACCTGTTGATTTTTCTAAAAGTCTTTAGAACGGCTTATTGGTCTTGGCCTTCCTCAATTTCTTTATCCTGGTCTTTTTTTCTGAAAAGTCTTTTTATAAGTTCGATTACATTTTCACCCTTCTTTTCGAGCAGCTCCCTGAACGACTCATATTGCTGTTCTTTAAAATCGGCGCAGTTTATTTCATTCTTAATTTCTTCCGGTATATTGAATTGGGAGTTTTTTGAAAACCTGTACAACGGATCAGCATAAATCTTTTGCATGAACATAGCCCATATAGGCATGGCTGCATGAGAACCCTGTCCGTAAGCCATTGATCGAAACCTTATACACGGGTTGTCACCACCTACCCAGGCCCCTGCAATGAGGTCGGGGGTGTAACCTATATACCAGCCATCGGTATTCTGCTGTGTAGTTCCGGTCTTGCCAGCCATTTCATTGTTGAAACCATATACAGATCTCAGGCCTGATGCAGTGCCGTGGTCTACAACATTTTGAAGCATGGATGTCATAATGGCTGCATTGCTTTCGGATATAACGGTTTCTATTGATACCTGGGGCTTTTCTTCATAGATGATGTTTCCGAATTTGTCTTCAACCCTTCTCAGGTACAAAGGTTTTACAACCTGTCCCTTGTTTATGAATGCACTGTAAGCCTGCATTAGTTCGAGAAGTGAAACTTCTGCTGTGCCAAGCGCAAGGGAAGGGACTTCGGGCAGTGGTGCTTCAATTCCCATTTTACGCGCCAGGCTTTTAACCTTATCAAAACCGGTATTCATCAATATACTAACACTTACGGTATTTACCGAGTGTGTGAGTGCACCCTTAACCGAATAAAATCCTCCGTAGGCCCTGTCGGCATTGCGCGGGGTCCAGTTGTCGTAACCGGTATATACCACCGAGTCGTTGGCAAAATAATCACAGGGTTTGAGGCCGCTTTCAAGCGCGGCGGCATATACAACGGGTTTAAATACCGACCCGGGCTGTCGCCTTGCTGTTGCATGGTCATATTGAAAATGGCGGTAATCAATGCCTCCCACCCAGGCTCGTACAAATCCTGTTTTTGCCTCCATTGCAAGAAAACCGGCATGCAAAAATTTAAAATAATGTTTTACAGAATCTATCGGTGAAATGGTTTTTTCCAATTTGCCGTTCCATGTAAAAATCTCTGTTTTAACAGGTTTTGCCATCACGTTCATGATGGCCTCATCGCTCATTCCCTTCTTTTTTAAGGATTCGTACCTGGCCGACTTTCTTACCTGGTTTAAGATAATACTTTCGTCCTTTCCCCAGGGTTCAGTGTTTTTCCAGGACTGATCGAAGAGTTTCTGAAGGTATTTCAGATGTGCCTGTACTGCTTCTTCAGCATATTGCTGAAGGTCAGCGTTTATTGTGGTGTAAATCTTCAGACCGTCGGTATAGATATTGTATTTTGTACCGTCGGGTTTAGGGTGTTCTTTAAACCATTTTACAAGTTCAAGCCTGAGGTGCTCCCTGAAATAAGGGGCAGGGCCTTCATTGTGGGTATATTTTGTATAGTTAAGTTTAAGAGGGATTTGTTTCAGTGAGTCTGCCTTTGCCTTATCAAGATATCCGTATTTTATCATTTGTGAAAATACGGTATTTCTGCGTTTAAGCGCATTTTCAGGGTGTACCTGCGGATTGTAAACATATGTTGCTTTTAGCATTCCCACGAGCAAAGCAGACTCTTCGGGCTTTAACTTTTCAGGTTTTTTTCTGAAGTACTGGTGGGTCGCAGACTCAATGCCATAAGTGTTTTCTCCGAAAGATACGGTATTCAGGTAGAGTTCAAGGATATCCTGCTTGTTGTATGCCTTTTCGAGCCTGACAGCCAATATCATCTCGCGAAATTTATTGATGGGCATCGAAAACATCAGGTATTTTTTTCGGGGAAAAAGATTTTTGGCCAACTGCTGGCTGAGTGTGCTGCCTCCACCCGACTCTTCTTTTTGTAAAAGTATTGATTTGAAAGCTACCCGCAAAAGGCTTCTCTTGTCAATACCGTTATGACTGTAAAACCTTGCATCTTCGGTTGCTACCAAGGCATTGATGAAAAATTCCGGTATATTTTTATAAACAACATTTGTTCGGTTCTGGATGTAATATTTCCCCAATAGCACATTATCTGCAGAATAGATTTCCGAAGCAAGGTAGTGTTGAATGCCCGCGAGTTCTTTTACAGTACCTAATCTGCCGAATAGTCCGGCATAAACAAGAAGAAAAAGGAAAACAAAAAACACGGCAACCGCTGTTACTGCATAAATCAATAAATTGATAAACCTGAATTTTCCTTTTTTAAAAAACAGATGTCTTATTTTTTTTGCCATTTCGGTGAATATCCAATGATGTAGCCAGTTCTGTGTGAATATCAACACTATATTAAGTCAACGCCCGGTGTTCTGGTTCCCGGTGGCAGTATTTATCCGCTCTTCGGTGTTTCAATTCCTTTTGGTAATTATCACTTTAAGTTTTGCCCAAAATTAAAAATTCATCTGAGAACCAGCACAACGGGTTGGTTAAATATTAGATATTTTTGTATTTTTAACATTAATTAATAAACAAATGGATAACAAAGAATTGGTATTCAACACACTCGCGAAATCAAGAAAGCCGCTTAAAAACAGCGAAATAGCTGAATTTTCCGGGTTGGAAAAGGGTGCAGTTGAAAAAGCCATTAAGGTTTTAAAAACAGAAGACAGGGTGTTTTCACCACAACGCTGCTTCTGGCAATGTAAATAGAGCGTATGTTAAGGCTGACGATTGAAGAATTTAAAGAAACACTCGAAGCGCCCGAACCACCTGAATACCTGAATAATCTTCTGCAGGCTTTGTGGTTTGACGCGAAAGGCGACGGGGAGGCTGCCCTGGAACTGGCACAGGTAGTATATACAAACGAAGGTTACTGGGTGCATGGTTATTTGCTTCGCAAGCAGGGCGACCTGGAAAATGCGGCGCAGTGGTATAAAAAGGCTGGCAGGTCTTTGCCAAAAAACTCTTTTGACGAAGAGTGGAAGATGATACTTTCGGATTTTCTTGAATAGACCTACATTTAAAACTTATTCGATGTATGCGGCTTATTGCAGAATTTTGGGGGTTGAACCGGGTGCCAGCCAGGAGGAGATCAAACATGCATTCAGGATAAAGGCAAAACAGTTTCATCCCGATATCAACCCCTTGCCCTCTGCAAACCAGGATTTTATTAAAATAAAGAAGGCATTTGACTATCTTACCGGAAACCCTTATGCACGTGCTTCTTCCGTTAACCGTAACTACAGTTACAGTTATTCAAGAAAAAAGTATTACCAGCGTCCTGAATCGTATGACTGGGAGGCATACCGGAAATGGCAGAACGAATTCAGGCAAAATATGCATCATTCAAACAGTGATGTTAATTTCAGAAAAACCATTTTTGGCAGGATTGTCTTTTATTTTTTTCATCTCATATTTTTTTTAATAGGGCTGTATATACTTATTGCACCTACATGGTCAATAATTTCCGAAGGTATTGATCCTGAGCGTGATATCGCAACGGCAATATTTGCCGCCGTTTTTGCTTCACTCTTTGGGCTTTTAATGATTGTAATGATCTTCATTTCAGGATTTTCTATCAATGTATTCAGAAAGGGATAGCAAGTATCCGGAAAGAATTCATGCCATTAACCCTTCTTTAATCTGTAAATGATTATTATTGGTCAGATTACAAAAAGTGATTCATACCCGATTGTAAATATTCTTTATCTTTGCCGGCAAAAGGTTATAAAATCATGCCAGGAATAGTCAGTACCGGATACCTACAGATGCCATGCGGGGCAGATAAAACTGCCAATATCCGTAAAACAGGTGAAGCAATTGCCACGCTTGCCGGAAAAGGGGCACAGATCATTTGCCTGCAGGAGTTGTTCAGCACACTTTACTTTTGCGACCGTGAAGATCATTCAAACTTCTCGCTGGCTGAACCGATACCCGGTGCGACAACAGATTATTTTGCAAAAGTTGCCTCTGCGAACAACGTAGTTTTGATACTTTCACTCTTTGAAAAACGGACCACCGGTATTTATCATAATACCGCTGCTGTAATAGATGCCGACGGTACTATGCTTGGAATCTACCGTAAAAGCCATATTCCCGATGACCCGGGTTTTAACGAGAAGTTTTATTTTACCCCGGGCGATACAGGATATAAGGTTTTCAGGACAAAATTTGCCGACATCGGGGTGCTGATCTGCTGGGACCAATGGTATCCCGAGGCAGCAAGGATCACTTCACTTATGGGTGCGGAAATAATTTTTTATCCCACTGCCATTGGCTGGGACCTTAACGAAAAAGATGATGCGGTGAACGCGGAGCAGTTGCAGGCCTGGCAGACCATACAACGTGCCCATGCCATTGCAAATGGTATCCATGTGGTGGCAGTGAACAGGGTTGGGATTGAATCAGGCACCAGGTTCTGGGGAAGTTCTTTTGTCAGCAATCCTTTTGGTACAATCATATACAAGTCACCGTCAGACAAAGAAGATTATCCCGTGGTAGAGCTTAATCTTGATAATACTGAGTATTACCGTACTACATGGCCTTTTTTTCGCGACAGGAGAATTGATAATTATACCGATATTCTGAAACGTTTTAAGGATTGAAAATATGATCTCTCCAAAATCCCGGGGTTACTTTTTTCCGGCCGAGTGGTTTAGGCATGAAGCTACGTGGCTCACATTTCCTTTTCACGAGGAGTCTTTTCCGGGCAAAATGGATGCCGTTTTACCTTCTTTAATGGAATTCATTAAGGTAATTTCACAGGGTGAGAAGGTACGTGTTAATGTTCACAATAGTCAGTCAGAAACCAGGGTAAAAAA
This sequence comes from Bacteroidales bacterium, assembly GCA_016936215.1. GTDB lineage: Bacteria > Bacteroidota > Bacteroidia > Bacteroidales > UBA10428 > JAFGPL01. The sequence continues at coordinate 6,471 of JAFGPL010000212.1, read as the reverse complement.
ACTGGTTGAAAAATATGGTGTAAATCCTTTGCAGGTGGAGCTTTTCATCCACCCGTCCGATGATGTATGGTGCCGTGATCACGGTCCTGCTTTTCTGATCAATCCCGGGGCAGAATCACATAAAAAGGTGATTGTAAACTGGGAGTTCAATGCATGGGGTGGCAAATATCCCTACATGAATGATAATTCCATAACAGAACTCATTGCAAAGAAATTTGGATTGAAAACATATAACCCGGCAATAGTAATGGAAGGGGGAAGTGTTGATTTCAACGGTGCCGGTACGCTGGTTACCTCCACAGCCTGTTTGCTGAACAATAACCGGAACCCCCGGCTTAAACGACGTGATATCGAGTATTACCTATGTGAGTTCTATGGTGTTGAACAGGTTTTGTGGCTCCACGACGGGATTGCAGGCGACGATACCGATGGCCATATTGATGACATTGCCCGGTTTGTAAGCGAAGATACCGTGGTGGCAATGGTCGAGACAGATAAAAATGATATTAATTACATACCTCTTCAAAATAATTTGAAGCTCCTCAAATCATTCAGGTTGCTGAACGGAAAACCCCTGAATGTTATTGAAATTCCAATGCCCGATGCTGTTTATCATTCAGGGCAGAGGCTGCCGGCTTCGTATGCCAATTTTTATATTTGTAACAGTGCAGTAGTGGTACCTACATTCCGTTGCAGCAAGGACCATAAGGCCATTGATATTTTATCGGGTTTGTTTCCCGGGAGAAAAGTAACAGGAATTGATGCAACAGACATCGTATGGGGTTTTGGAAGTTTTCATTGCCTGAGCCAGCAGGAGCCGGAGGTATAGTTACTACTGAAAGTATATGAATATGCTTAATCCTTAAGCCACTTGTTGTTTCGGATCTGTTGCTGTTCCGGTCTTTCTTATTTTATAGCCGACATAGGCAATGATTACCGCTACCACCGGGTTGATGATATTAAAAAAACAATAGGGAAGGTAAGTTAATGTTGAGACACCAAGCACCCTGGCTTGTGTGGCCCCGCATGTATTCCAGGGTACAAGTACGGAGGTGAGTGTGCCTGCATCTTCGAGCGTACGGCTCAGCACTTCGGGTTTAAGGCCCCTGTCGCGAAAAGTTTTTGAATACATTCTTCCCGGAACAACAATGGAGATATACTGATCAGAGGCTGTAAGGTTAAAGAATATACATGTTGCAATGGTTGAGGCAACAAGCGATCCGGTGGAGTGTGCAAACTGTATTACGCTTTTTGAAATACGGGTTAAAAGCCCGGCTGCCTCCATGGCCCCGCCAAAAACCATCGCGGAAAGTATCAGCCAAACGGTATTTAACATACCTGCCATTCCGCTGGTGGAAAAAAGTTCATTCAGTGTTGCGTTTTCAGTGGGTATGGAAATATCACCGAACATAGACTGCATGATTAACCGGTACGATGCTTTTAGTTGTGCAACGCCTTCGATATTAAGCTGTTCAATTAAACCAGTCTGAAAAATGAGTGCGGCAAAAGCACCAAGCAATGTTCCTGTTATCAACGCCGGAAGCGCGGGCACCTTTTTTATGATGATCACAATAAGGATTACCGGTACCAGCATCAACAGCGGGTTAAGGTTGAAACTATTACCAATGGCACCAAGCACCAGTTCAACATTACCATCAGACAAGGCATAACTGCTTTTTAAGCCGATAACAAGAAAGAGAATGGCAGCTAAGGTGATACTCGGTATAGTAGTGATGGTCATATAGCGGATATGGGTAAAAAGGTCTGTTCCTGCTACCGCGGGTGCCAGGTTGGTGGTATCCGACAGCGGTGACATTTTGTCGCCAAAATAGGCTCCCGATATGATTGCCCCGGCAACAAGTCCCTCGTGAATTCCAAGTGTTTTACCAATGCCAAGCAATGCAACACCTATGGTTGCAACGGTAGACCAGGAACTGCCTGTGACAAGGCTTACCAGGCAACATACAACCAGCGCTGTAAACAGAAATACCGGCGGGTGGATGATTTTCAGCCCATAGTAAATCATCAGGGGTACAATGCCGCTGATGAGCCAGGTGCCCGCGAGTGAACCGATTATCAACAGGATAAGTATGGAAGGCATGGCCGTGTTGATGCTGCTCATAATGGAATCGCGGATTTTTGTCCATGATACATTTAACCTGTAAGCAATTGTTCCGGCAATTGTGGCAGCAAATAAAAGGATCATCTGGTTTGACCCGGCAAGGGTGTCTTCAAAGACAATTACGTTTGCTGAAAGGAACAGTACCAGAAACACAATGGGTGTCAAGGCAGTCAGTATTCCAGGTTCTTTCTGGTTTTTCATAGGCAATTTCACCGGGTACAAGATAGCAAAAAAATTAATATCATTAGTGTCTGTCCTTAAAGTCGTATGGCTGTTCTTTAAAGTTCGCAGACGAGCGCAACGAAGTATGCTGACTTTAAAGACAGACACTCATTAGGTATTGTTCTTTTTAACAATGTCTGAAGACCCGGTTATGATTTCTGTAAAAAGTTTAGATATTTTGGTAATACAAATTCTTTACAAATAACAATATTTAACATTTGCCTGATGGAAATGTATTGATTTTGTTCTAAATTTGTTATGATTTACCGGTAATATCATATGGAACTGGATTACAATTTTTTCGATCCTGAAAATACAATACCGCCCTCGAAAGGTAAGGTGCTTATTTCTGAGCCTTTCCTGCAGGACAATTACTTCAAGCGTTCAATTGTCTTACTGGCAGAGCATACGGCCGAGGGTACCGTTGGTTTCGTATTAAATAAACCGGTAAACCTGCATGTAAACGAAGTTATCAACGATTTCCCCGAGACAGATGCCCTGGTTTCGCTTGGGGGGCCTGTAAATACAAACACCCTGCATTATATTCATACGCTCGGCGATATTGTGCCAAACAGTGTAAAGGTACTCGACAATATATACTGGGGCGGTGATTTTGATGTTATCAAGAAGTTGATCGAATCAAAAAACCTTAACAAAGATAACATCAGGTTTTTTCTCGGGTATTCCGGCTGGCATGAAAACCAGCTCGATGATGAGCTTTCGGAGAATGCATGGGTGGTTGCTGAAATTGACCCGATGGAAATCATGTCGCCCATGAACAAGCATTTCTGGAAAAATACCCTGAAAAAGATGGGTAAAAAATATGAAATGTGGAGCAATTTCCCTGAAAATCCTCAGATGAACTGATCTTCAAATGCCAACCGGTTGAGTTTGTTAATCAAAATTTTTGACAATTTATTATAATACCGGCGTTGCCTGAACGCTACCACCCACCTGATTCCCGATACAGCATTGGTAAGAAAAAATTCATCGGCAGTCAGCAAATCCGTGGCAGTGAGCCTGCTGTCATCATTCAGGCTAATCCCTTCTGATTTGATAAGCCCGCAGATCACATTCCTCATCACCCCGGGAAGACAGCCTTCAGATAATGCAGGGGTATAGACCTTTTCTCCTTTTACAATGAATATATTTGATCCGACCGACTCGCAAATGCGCTTGTTTTCATTGAGCACAATACAGTCTTCAAGATTGTTTTCTTTTTTAAATATCCCGGCAAGGACAAAGGGCAGCGCATTGGTGGTCTTTAGCTGTGACAACATATTTACCGGTTTGTACATTCCGGTATACAAATCTACTGTGTAGCCAGTCTGGTTAAGCACATAGACATCGCTTTCAAGTTTCGCGCTGTCTATAATGTATTGCACATCATTTGTCTCCGGGGTGTACAAGCCGTTACTGTTTCTGAAGACGGTAAGCCTTACCCGGGCACCTTTGAAAAACTTGTTTCGCGCAAGCACCCCTCTTATATGCTCTGCGAAATACTCGCTCGTGAAATACCCTGGAATATTCATCTTAAGCAGTTGCATCCCTTTTTTCAACCTTTCAAGGTGAAAGTTGAAAAACTGTACCCGGGTGCCGTTGGCATGAATGGTTTCAAACAGGGCATCCCCGTATAAAAATGCCCTGTTTGAGGCAAAAAGCACCGGGTTTTCATCTTTAAGATAAATACCGTTGTTACATATGTACCTGGTCCCTTTCATGATAAAATGTCTTGAAAAGCTTTATCTTCCCATAAGTTCGAAAATGAAATGATTGATAAGCTTTGGATTAAGCAGCAAGGGAAACAGGAGCCCGAAAACGGCACCTATAAAATGGGCATCGTGATTGATGTTATCCCTGCTCTTTTTACCCATATACTGTGAATAGAAAAGGTAAGCCACGCCTAGTATTATTCCCGGTACAGGGATAAGGGCATACACATACAATTTCTCCCACGGATTGAAAAATATATTAAAGAAAAGGATGGCAGAAACCGCACCAGAGGCGCCCACCGAGTTATACCATTCATTGTCTTTATTTTTTACCAGGCTTAAAAGTGATGATATGACAATGGCCGAAAGGTAAAAGCCCGCGTACACAAGGCCGGGGAACCTGATCATTGCATCCTGTTCAAGTGCCCTGAGCCATTGTTCGGCGGCGGTGCCAAACATAAACAGCACGATCATATTTACAACCAGGTGGGTATAGTCAACATGCAGAAAACCATGTGTCAGCAGGCGGTACCACTCCCTGTGGTGATAAATAAGGTACGCGTTGAAGTGCAGCTTCGAAAAAAGTGTATGGTTCTGAAAAGCGGCAATGGATACCAGCACAGTGACAATGATAATGGCAATGGTCATTGGTGAATGATTTATATTGGATTAAGAATGTATAATTTTAAATATCAGTTCTTTCAGCAAGTCGCCGGGGGTTGCCGATACATTGCCCATCCCTTTTGATTTAAGGTCGTATTCACGTAACCATGAAATAATATTTTTTACCTTACCTGCCGGATAGCTCCTTGCTGCTTTCTGGTAATCAGAAACAAAAAACGGGCTGATTTTGAGCGCTGCGGCCACATTGTTCCTGTCTTTAGCATCAAGGCCATGATACATGAAAACCTTACTGAAGAAAAAATATAGCGAGGTGATGGTAAGCGTGATGGGATTGTTTTTCTGGTTTTTATCAAAGTAATTGATAATCCTGTTCGCCTTTAATGCGTTACGCTCAATCAGCGCATTCTGAAGCTCGAAATTGTTATAGTCTTTGCTTATGCCGATATTTTTCTCGATATGCACCGCATTAATGGTTTTTTCGTTTGGGGGCAGGGTAAGCATCAATTTGTCGAGCTCGTTGACGATCCTTCCCAGGTCGTTCCCGAGAAACTCTGTAAGCATGGCAGCAGCAGCAGGCGGAATTTTTATCCCTTTCTGAGCGAGATAATTGGTTATCCATTCGGGTATCTTGCTCTCGTAAAGCTTATTCGATTCAAGTACCACGGCATTTTTCGATAAAGACAGAAATAACTTCTTGCGTTTATCAAGCTTTTTGTATTTATGGTTAATAACAAGAATGGTTGATTTTAAAGGCGACTCGACATAATACACCAGGTCATCAATATTCTTTATATTCTGGGCTTCCTTAACGATTACAACCTGGTATTTCGACATCATCGGGTACCTTTTGGCCGTGTTGATGACGGCGGCAGCGTCCACATCATTTCCGTAAATTACTACCTGGTTAAAGGATTTTTCGGTTTCAGGCAGTGCGTTTTTTTCAATGTAATCAGAAACCTGGTCTATGTAAAAAGGTTCATCGCCCGTGAGAAAGTAGATCGGGTGAAACACCTTGTTTTTAAGCTCAGTCATTATTTTATCGAAAGTCATGGCCTTGGTTTGTTATGAATACAAAGAAAGGAAATTTTGATGATTTATACTTTAAAAATTGCGATGACTGAAGACACGAATTATCTTTGCATAAGAAAATCACCATGGAGAGACTAAACCTGCCGGAATACCAGTTCAGGATGAGGGGCGAAAATGGGAGGACCTCTATCTTCGACGAAATCAGGAAGAAATATGTTGCTCTGACACCTGAAGAGTGGGTGCGGCAGAATTTTCTGAAATACCTGCTTATGGAGTTGAATTACCCTGCCGGGTTGCTGGCTGTGGAATACGAGATAACTGTCAACAACCTTTCAAAACGTTGCGACGCGGTTGTATTTTCGCGTTTGGGTAAACCGGTTATGATTTTGGAATTTAAAGCCCCGGATGTAAAACTTAGCCAGGCTGTGTTTGACCAGATTATTATATACAACAGGGCATTGGGTGTAAATTATCTGGCGGTATCGAATGGTGTGAGACATTTTTGCTGTGTGCTCGACCATGAAAACAGGAGTTACCGTTTTTTGCAAAAAATACCGGTTTACGAAGAAATACAAGGCGGACCTGGTATTTAGAGATATGTCAACTATGCTTCGACTTCGCGCAGCAAGACTATTGTATTGTCAGTCTGAGTCCTCGATAGTGTTAAACCACTATTTAGTGTCTGTCTTTAAAGTCCGCATACTTCGTTGCGCTCGTCCTCAAAAAGGTCATTTACGAATGGTAAACTCCCTTTTTTCGGAC
>JAFGPL010000211.1 GCA_016936215.1 Bacteroidales bacterium | reverse complement strand
TAAAAAAGCATTACGTCTCCAGGGAGCGGTCGATGCCAAGCTTAATGAATATGGGATACCCATGTTTCAGATCAAATTCTGGTTGGACTGGTTTGAGGAGTATGTCAATGGCGCACGGAGAGCTGTCGGGGAAGAAAAGACCGCTCAATATGAGGAGGAAGGCCGGCAGATGGGATTTGAGATGGTGATAGACTATGCATTGGATTTTAAGAAGGATTGATAATCCAAAACTGATTCAGGCGTGAATAAAGAATTGAAATTGCCTGCTTATAACACGGACAATATGGGTAAGTTGTTCGTCACAGTTTTTGCTTTTGCTCCTGCACCCAAGACAGCTTTGTAATGATTCAATCACCCGGACACGCGCATCTGCCACCAAATAAAATCGTGCACCGTGACAGATTTCTGGCTCCGAGATAGCTTTTACCGCGACACTGCGCCAGTACCCTCCAGTAACTTTGTAACCGGGGATAAATTCGCGGCTCCGATCAAACTTGTACCGCAAAACTCGTAATGCTTATAAAAATTTTACCATGACGGCAAAAACTGCGCCGTACCCTCCTTGCACCGTGACAGATTTATGGCTAAAGTACCAGGACTCTACCCGGTGCTGTCGTCGGGTAACACAACCTCCCCATATTGCCGGGCCGTTAGGCAACATTGACAACAACACTGCACATATTTTAAAAACATACACACTACAAAAATGATCTCAAGAATTTGGCATGGTTATACTACCAAAAATAACTCTGATTTTTATGAGAATCTCCTTAAAAACGAGATCTTCATCGGCATCAAAAACAGAAACATTAAAGGTTATAAAGGCATTAAACTTCTTAGACGAGAATTAACTAATGAAACCGAATTTATTACAATTATGTGGTTTGATTCACTTAATTCAGTAATCGAGTTTGCTGGTAAGGATTATGAGAAAGCTGTTGTACCAAACAAAGCTCAGAAAGTCCTTTTAAGGTTTGACAAAATATCTCAGCATTATGATGTCAAAATAAATGACTGCCATCAACTCTAAAAATTACAACGTTGCATAACAGGTCGGTATAATTAATAAGCTCGTCATGCCTGCCTGTCTGCGCAGTCAGACAGGGTTTTTGCATTTTACTCCTGCCCTCTTGATAGATTTCTATCATATGACAAAGCCCGGCGCCACCAATCTCCGCTTCGCTGCGACATAGTGGTGCCACCCGCAGCTGCCCTTAAAAATCTCTATGATAAATGGACAGATTGTACTTTTAATCAGCATTGTACCCCGAAACTCCCAAAACTCGGCGGGCTTTGTACCCGGATGGCAAAAACCACGCCGTTCCGCACCGTGACAAATCCTACTCAGATTGTTGTTAACGAATCGGTGCGGAAACGCTTACTAAATTATACCGCCAAACGTTATAAGTAATTGACTACCATTTTTATAGCTTCTACCATTAATAAAAAACAATAACAATAAATTGATAATAAGTTCCACTCGGGTTACTAATACAAAAGGGTACGAAAAGTTATTTATACCTAACAGTTCTGCCGGACTTGCAAGATCTCATCGCTTAATAAGGATTGAAAAAGAAAAAGAAATTCTCTTTTTGAAGATATGTTCTCAAATCCGGTTTGATGATTTCAAACAAAAACGATCTGAACATCAAAGAGAGGAACGAAAACTCAAAAGAATCAACAAATATTGTGACAAGAATATTTATTAGCAAAATATAGGAGCGCGGCCAGCTCGATAAACACGGACATATAATGTAGTACCATTCTGTTTCATTTGGATACTACTCAAAATGATAATCAGAACTTTACATTATAATAAAAACAACTACTTATAACACGGACGGTATGCTTAATTGCCTTCGGCCAATAGAAAGATCCTGCTCTTATTGTAGTTTTCTGTTTGGCCGTCCCACGCTCGTAGCTGTCATGGTTTTTGCAGGCCAGATAATGGATACTACTCAAAAATAATATTCACTGCTGGCTGGCAAAAACCACGCCAGCCCTTAACAGACGGCAACTAACCATACCGCCGAAACGTTGTGGGCAATGCTAAATTAAATCAGAACAGAAATGGAAAAACTTGATAACAAAACCATTATTCGCCAATATATAGAGCTCATTGAAAATACCGGAGATGTTTCTAATATTCGAGAATTCATAACAGAAGACTATACGGAAATATATGAAGGTGAACGCTACCCAATTGGGATTCAAGGAGCAGTAGATCATGTGCTTGGTGTGCGAAGGGTTTTCCCCGATTTGTTTTTAAAAATAGAAAATCAAATATCCGAAGGTGAATGGATCGTTACAATTTATTCTGTTACTGGAACATTTACAGATGAATGGTTTGGTATGAAACCGACTGGAAAACCCATAACCTTTACAGGGGTTAATGTTGATCGAATCAGAGATGGTAAAATCATAGAACATGGAGGAGCTGCAAACCTGTTGGACCCATTGATGAAAGCAGGCGTAATTGACAAAAAATAAAAAGCACAGCCCACAATAAATAGGACTCTGAGCGGTCTGCAAGACCCAGCGAGGAGTCGGTGTTGAACTACATCCCGGCAAATTTTGCAGGATTTT
>JAFGPL010000019.1 GCA_016936215.1 Bacteroidales bacterium | reverse complement strand
GTTTAATTAAGACCATTTATGTCCCTCTCCGGGAGAGGGTGCAGGGAGAGGATATAAAATAATAACCTTAATTAAACGACATTGATTTAAAATTAGAAATAACCGTTTAATGACAACACCATTAAACCCTAACTTGAATCAAAAATACGTATTATGAAGAAAAAAGAATCACCACATCCGCAATGGGCATTGACCCACAAAAGGCAAGGCACAGAGCTTCGTTATATCAGAGGCAGGTATTATTTGTATGAATACAAGACTGTTTATGATAAAGTAAAAAAACGCCCCAGAAAAATATCTGGCCGACTTTTAGGTTCTATTACCGAGAAAGAAGGATTTCTCCCTTCTGGAAAGCGAGAACTTGAACAAAGCATGTCAGCTAAAGTACCGAAAGGGATACAGTGTAAAGAATTTGGTGTAACTCAATTAATTGTTACACGGTTTAATGAATACACATTGATATTGAAAAAGATTTTCCCCGATGAATATAAAGACATACTGGTTATTGCCTATTGTCGTTTCGTATATCGTTGCCCATTAAAGAGTATACCTTTTCGCCTGGCATCGAGTTTTCTACCCGAACAATTAGACATGAAGCTCTTTGGCGAAAAGCATTCATCGGGGATATTGAACAGAATTGGTTCACAACGCGACAAGATGTTGCAATATATGAAGTCCTTCATAAAACAGGAAGAATATATTTTAATGGACGCCACCGATGTTTTTAGTAATTCAAAAAATATTTCATTAGCCAAATCGGGATACAGTAAGAACCTGCAATTCGACACACAGTTTAACCTGATGTATATCTATTCAGCTGATAGTCGCATGCCACTTTATTACCGTCTATTGCCTGGCAATATCAGGGATGTTAAAGCATTCAAAAACAGTATTCTGGAGGCGGGGTTGAAAAAAGCGGTTATTGTAGCCGATAAAGGATTCTATAGTGAATCGAATGTGAAGTTAATGCTTCAGGAACAATTACAATTTATTATCCCGTTGAAAAGAGATAATGCAATGATTGATTATCAATCGCTTATCCAGAATAATTTTAAATCGGGAACATCCTTCTTTGAACATGAGAAAAGGGCTATTTGGTATAAAATCTTTTCTTTGGACAATGGACTTTCTCTTATCATGTATTTGGATGAACAACTACGGGTAAAGGAAGATGCCGACTATCTGAAACGTATTAAAACCGTTCCGGAGAAATACACCATTGAGAAATATCATGAAAAGAAGCACAGGTTTGGAACTATAGCCTTATTGTCTCAAATCAATGAATCAGCACAGGATACTTATGAGGCTTACAAAAGCAGAATGGATATCGAAGTTTTGTTCGATAGCATAAAAAATGTAATGGAAGCAGACCATACCTACATGCAAAACGAACAAACATTACAGGGTTGGATGTTTGTAAACCATATCGTCCTGCAATGGTATCAGTACCTGTATATCGAACTGAAAGAAAAAAACCTCTTGAAAAGTATATCTGTAAATGATGTGATTCAATTAATGACTGATGTGAAGAAAATCAGGATTGATAATCAATGGTACCTGAATGAATTTACTTCCTTTACTCAAAAAATGATGGCCAAGCTTGGGATAAATTTACATAATACTTAATCCCTTTCCAAGTTAGGGTTTAAAATCCTGTATGCTATACTTACTGGTTATTGCCTTTAGCTAATTACTAATAGAACTTATAATTCATTCGCGTTATAATATCCAAAGGCATAATGACTTCCTTCTTTACCTCTTTCCTTAAAACAACATATTCAAATAGTAAATAGTATGCCCGATATCCCTGTTCTTTAGGTTTTGAACATATCAAAAAATCGATCACTCCTTTATCAATAAATTCATAATTCTCTTTAAGGAGGTCGTAACCTATAAGATATATTTTACTGCCCTTTTTTTCAGTAAGATATCTTGCAATATGTTTAATTTTCGAATTCGGGATAAATATTCCTTTTATATCAGGCATATCATGCATTATTTTTTTTATTGATTTATCTATATTGGTTTTTTCAGAATTGCTTAAAACTTCTTTTCTTGTTAATATTGAAGAATTAGTTTCACGAAAGTAGTCAACCATTCCCTTTTCTTTCAGGCGAATAATTGCTTCTGTGTCCATTGGGTCCTTTAAATGTAAAATAAGAATTTCTCCTTTATTAAAACAATAACTGAATAATTCTGCAGCAAGCTTTCCGCTATCATACAGGGGTTGTTGAATGCTGCATAAAGAATTCATTTGCGGGATATTGGAGTCAATAAAAACATAAGGCCTATCCTTGTCTTCGCAATCCTGAAACAGAATCTTCATTTCGTCAGCAAACTTGGGAGTAATAATGAGCCCGTCAATATTGCTATTGATGACATTCAGGATTTGCTTCCTGATATCATTGATATCACTATGGTCAAAAAGATAAGTCTCCATTTTGACCGAATACTGGTTAAGTTCTTTCTGTGCTTTTATAATACCCTGCAATGGCAATTCCCAATAAGATGATCCCGAAGAAACTTTAGGCAGCATAACCCCTATTACAAATACTTTATTTTTGGCTAAATTGCTGGCCATAATATTTGGCTTAAAACCAATCTGCTCTATTACTTTCAACACCTTTTCCCTGGTTTTTTCACTTACTCCTTTCCGGCCATGTATTACACGGTCAACTGTAGCAATTGCAACCTTTGCATTTTTTGCAACATCTTTTATGCCTGCTGACTTTTGCTGACTCATTATATTATCAAATAATGTTTTAGTATGAGTTTACTGAATATATACATTTTGCATTCTTAAACACTGCAATAATAGAAATTTTATTTTTATTATATCTAAATAAAACCAAATCAGAACTTTCAGGATTATTTAAATAGTTCTGATAGTTGTTGATCAGTTTGTTTGGATTTACGGATCCATAGCTCCATGCATGTCTTAAATCCGCAAGGTTAGATTTTAAAAGGTAATTTATTCCATCCAGAACAGATATGGCAGAGCCTGCCATTAATTTTTGATTTTCATACATTGATAACCTGCCCCCTTCTTCAAGTATAACTTTACCCCCGATATGAGTATCGTAGACACCGCATTCCATTCCGGCAAACATAGTACTGTCGCTGATTAAAATTGCATGATCCTGCTTCATTTTTAAAACTACTTTCAGAAAACCGGGTGGTAAGTGAAAACCATCAGCAATAAGACTTGAATAAAGCCTGTCTTGGGCCAGTTGTTCATAAATAAAATTTGTATTTCTGTGCAGCATTAAAGGGGCGCCATTACCGATATGAGTTGATAATGTAGCTCCGGCTTCAACAGCCTCGATGATTCTTTTGGGAGAAGCGTTTGTATGGCCTATAGCAACAATAATATTCTCATTGACACATCTTCTGATAAAATCAGTAGCATTCTTCCACTCCGGACATAAAGTGATAATCTTTATCCTGTTTCCGGAAGCCTCCCGGAATCTCTGAAAAAGGTCCCAATCAGGTGATTTAATATATCTGATATCATGAGCTCCCCTGGCTTCATCTGATGGTGATATAAATGGCCCTTCAAGGTGTATTCCTGTGGCATGACTATTTATTTTCGGATTTTGCAGGCATAAATCATGAATGTTTTTTAAAACAGAAATAATCAATTCATCAGAATTGGTAATGACTGTCGGAAAAAAGGAGGTTACCCCCTCTGCAACCATCGCCTGAATTACTTTAAGCATACCCTCCTCCGTTATGGGGAAGGTATTAAAATCAATATTAACATATCCGTTTATCTGAATATCGGTAAGCCCGGGGCCAATATAAATATTTCCATCTCCTGCTTTTTCCGTGGTTTTAACTGATTGTAAGATGTTATCTGCCAGCTCAACCTGAACCGTTTTATTTGTTAAACAATCAATACAAGTAATTTTTTCTTTCATTTCAGTTATCTGTTTTCTCGTTAAAAGAATCGTTATCGAAGTAAAGTTTGCAGTGGGCGTGGTTTCTCAATACTGTTGAAGGCCATTTTGTAGTAATTTCAGGATTGTATAAAGTTTGAGAAACTGCTTCCCGTTTTGATTTTCCCGGAACAACACAAAAAAGATAAGCTCCTTTCATAAGCGTTGGAATAGTTAAAGTATAAGCATATTCGGGTACATGGTCAATGGAACTGAAACAACCGTCATGAACCTGTTGTTGCCGGCAAACATAATCAAGTTTAACCTTTTTCATAATCTCCGGATCGTTGAAATCAGCAACGGGAGGATCATTAAAGGCAATATGGCCATTTTCACCAATTCCCATGCACACAATGTCAATTGGTTTCATACTGATTAGTTTACTGTATCTGAGACATTCATACGAAGAATTATTTCCATCGATTAAATGAACTTTTTTAAATGGAACATGATTGAATAATTTTTCTTTAAGAAATTCCGAAAACAGTTGACTTGCCCCTTTTTGAAGTCCGATATATTCATCCATGTGAAAAGCAACTATCCTGCTCCAGTCAACTTTATCAGACTTAATGAGATGTTCAAGCATTTCATTTTGAGAAGGGGCAGCAGCAAAGATCATCCTGATCTCCAATTTAGTTTTTAACAGTTCATTTATTCTTATAACTATATCATTGGCAGCAGTTTTACCTAATTGGTCTCTGCTCCCGAAAATATTTACATCTAAACCATTTATTTTTTTTGCAATCATTCTTTTCAATGTTTTAATTATTTATTATTTAATATCAATTTACTCATTAAATATTGACAAATCATTTACCGGCAGATTGTATTTTCCTGAATAAATCTTTCCGCACACTTCCTGCTATTCCTGTTTTGATTCTTTATTCAGTACTGTTAACATATCAATAATTTTGGGATCAATCTTTCTTTTTCGATTAAGAAACCCGAAAAGAACATAGATTATGAAAGATATAAACATGGGGAAACCAACCTCAACAGCAAAACTGCAACTGAATGTTTTTGTGATTATAAATGTTAAAATTCCTCCCACAATTGATAATATAGCTGCTCTTGGGCCGCAAGTCCTGAAAGCAGGAAGAAGCCCTAACAGCATTGGAACCGAAATAGGCCCGACCATAGCAGCAAACCATGCCACTATGAGTCCCAGCACACCTCCGAATGATTCATATTGCATGGCAATTATGATCGTACAAAAGGTAAAAGTAAAAGTTACGATTCTTGCTGTTATCAATGACCTGGATTGTTCTGTGATTTTAAATCTGTGTGATAAAGCAGGTAAAATATCCCGTGTTATAACAGCTGAAATAGTGTTTGCGTCACCGGCTGTCATCGACATTGTAGCGGCAAACATGGAAGCAAGAATTAAACCGATAAAACCGGCAGGCAATAATGTGAGGGTTAATATTCCGTAGGATTCAGTAGGATCTGCCAAACCAGGAAGAATAACCGGAGCAGCCCACATAGGGAAGAATAATATTAATGGCCAGATTAAATACAATGTGCCAGATAAAAAAGCTGCTCTTTTCGTGGTTTTTTCGTTTGGCGAGGAGATATATTTGGTTGCCAGGCTCCATGTACCACCATTGTAACTCAATGTATTTATAAACAAAAATGCTAAGGCAAACCCTACAGTATACGGGCTGTTGAATGCATGGCTGTTTCCTTCGGGCAACTGTTTCCATAGTGTAAAAACTGAATTGAAACCCCCAAGTTTTGAAATTACTGCCAAAAACATTACTATACCTGCGCCGATCTGAACAATAAACTGAATGAAATCTGTAACAATAACTGCCCAAAGGCCACCAAAAGTAATATATACCAGTGATATGCAACCTGCCAGCATTATCCCGTATATGATTGGAATTCCTGTAAAGACTTTCATCAAAATAGCTATGGCTGCCCATTTTGCTCCAACATCAAAAAGCTTTAGCAGAACTCCGCTCCAAGCCATCAGTTGTTGAGTAGGTATGTCGTATCTGACTGAAAGATACTCCAAAGGCGATTGTATGTTAAAATTTTTACGCAGCCGCACCCATCGTACCGGAAATAATTTAATAGTAGCCAAAACAGAGATACCTATCGTTAAGGCCCACCATATATAAATTGAAAATCCATGTGTGTAAGCCAGTCCTGCGTATGCAACAAATACAGCTCCGCTATACCCCGCAACATGATGTGATATACCTGTTAACCACCAGGGAATTTTTCCGCCCCCCACAAAATAGTCATTAGAATTTTTATTCTTAAAATGTCCCCATATTCCAACTGCTATCAGAGCTATGAAAAATGAAATGATTACTACCCAGTCTATACTTTGTAATTTCATAATTATGCTTATTTTAATTTCTGTTTTTTTTCAAACGTTCATAAAGAATCTTAACCCTCTCAGTACGTATTTGATTTTCTTCTTTTATTTGTTCAGGATAAAAAAGGCCTTTGTTCATATTTGTGAACCTGGCTTTTATGGTGTTATCCTTTTCTAAAATAACCTCTAACTGTCTTAAAACTTCAGGGATATTGTCAATTTTAAATTCCTGGCTATTCACAAAGGTTTCAATATTTTCAAATGCAAGGTAATTTTCACGGATATCTGTCATAAGTCTATAATGCTCAAACTCTTCAGCATTTTTTTCAGGAACCAGATTATTTAAAATAATCTGATCCTGTCTGACTGAATCGAGTAGTATCCTTACAGTCAGCTCAATATGCTTATCAACTTTCCCATTAACGACCTTATAAGGCATTCCTTTTATAGCTTTCCAGAACTGTAATGCTTCCTGTTTGTTAAATCCGTATCTGTCATCGCAATAGGATATAATAAACTGTTCTATATCTAACCCATCCTTTTGAGTCATGGCTTTGGCATAAGCCGCTACCAACATTCTGAATCCGGATATGGGATAAACATGCCGGACAGGAATTAAGTCAGTGATCCTCTGCTCATCTTCAAAAACTGTTGAATAAACTCCCGATGTCGACCAGGATGTCATTATCATACCTTTATAGTCACTTTTTCTGCATAATGGAATAAAATCGCGAATATTATTGAAATGATATTCCCACCTTGTGAGGTAATAATTATCGGGATTGCTTCTGAGTGAAGCGGCACCCCACACTTCAAATCCTTTTTTCGTTATCTTTTCAGGGTCACCAAAACGGTCTAAAGACCAGCCATAGTTCCAGACTACAAATACTGTTTCTTTAGGTAATTGCGATAATTCATCAGGATATTTGTTTGCTATGTCTGCCCACATCACTGGTATTTTTCCAAGCGACACAACAATATCGCATACCATTTTAAGATGATCGGCAAGTAACTTTGCTTTTCCTTCTTCTTTTACTTTTTGACTGCATTTGTTGCATTTACCTAAAAGATAGGCCTCATCTCCACCGATATGAATATATTTAGATGGATGCATCTCAACCAGTTCAGCAAAAAGGTCTGTAAACAAGGCCTTATTAGGCTCAGTTTCCAAAGGGCAGATTTGAGAAACATCCTTTTGGTTTTCCCTTTGCTGCGCATAACGGTCATGTCTTAATATGTACTCCATATGGCCTAAAGTCTGCTGAAGAGGTATCACATCAATATTTAACCGGTTGCAATATGCGATGAATTCTTTTATCTCTTCTTTTGTATAGGCATATTTATTGGGAATGAGCGGATGCGATTCGAACGGGTAAGTTGCTTCATATTCCATTATCAGCGTGTTAACACCGAAAGCCGACAACTCGTAAGCAATACTTTTAAGCGCTTCAGGTTTCATAACCTGAACACGAAGGTCAAGATGGAACCCGATGATTTTAAAATCACTCTTCTCATTTTGCAATTGATCAGTATTGGAAAAACATGAAAGCTGTCCAAAAAGGGAAAAAGCAATAAGCATATTTAACAGTCTTGTTTTCATGATTTATTTAATTGATTGTTATTCATAATAATAATTCCTTTCTTATTAAATTTTAATAAAAATTTTCTTCCTGTTCAGTACCCATAGAATTAACCAATAAAATATCATAATAAAGATCGAATAGAGCAAAGACCCGTTCAGGTTTCCGGCAAAAGGCACAAAAATGTCGTTATACAACCAGCTTTTAAGGGTTACCATGTCTCCTTTCACACGAATTTTGATGAGGTTAGAGATTATAGAACTCCAAAGTTCCGCAAAAACATAGGCAAATAGCGGGTTCACCCCAAATACAATGAATGGGGAAGCCCATTTGCTTTTTCGTTTGATATCAATAATCCAAATTAAAAAAGCAAGGACTATCAGGGCAGAGCCGACGCTGAAAAGTACAAAAGAACTTGTCCAAAGGGTTTTATTGATCGGAAAGGAATAATTCCAGATCCAGGCCAGGAAAACAGCAGGTATACCCAGCAGGAACATATTCAATATTAGTTTATTCCGGTCATTGTTTAAACTAATCATCCTGCCGGTTAAATAACCCCAGATAACATTTACAACAGCCGGAATAGTACCGAACAAACCACTGGCATCAACAGGATAACCCTTACGTAAATGGTTTTTACCTAAAAGCTCAATATCAATTTTACCAACAATGGTGGATTCAGGAGAATATGGGTCTGAACCTCCAAAGCCCCATAACAGGGCCCAGTATCCTATTAAAATACCCATTGTTAATATAAATAAATGTTTCGGTTTTAATGTAACACAGAGTATTGCCCCTATGCCAAAACAGAGCGCAATTCGTTGAAAAACACCTGTTATCCTTAAAGTTGAAAGACTAATTCCCCGGGTTTCAATAAATTGGAATGATAAATTAAGGAAAAGTCCAATCATAAACAGGATGACTGTGCGGCGCAATATTTTTAAAGTTAAGGATTTCGTGAGTTTTTGTCCATACTTTTGAAAGGAAAACCACATGGCAACTCCAACAATAAAAAGGAAAAATGGGAAAATAAGGTCGGTCATCGTGCAACCATTCCAGTCACAGTGTTTCATCTGACTATACCTATAACTCCAGCTTCCCGGTTGGTTAACCATAATCATAGCTGCAATAGTGATTCCCCGAAAGGCATCAAGAGCAATAATTCTCTCTGTTTTTTTCATGGTTGTCGGTTTTCGTTCATTAGCAAATTTTTGTTGTATATACTGTCCGGAACTTTACCTTCCAGCACATCAAGCACAGCCTGTGCAGCGCTTATGGCAATTCGCACATTCGATTCCCAGGTTGAGCCGGCACAATGTGGCGACAGAATCACATTATCGAGTGAATTGAAAGGATAGTTCACATTTAGAGGTTCCTGTAAAAACACATCTAAAGCAGCGCCCTTTATTCTTCTGTTTTGTAAGGCCTCAATTAATGCAGGTTCATCAATAACTGCTCCCCTCGAAGTATTTATAATGAATGCAGTTTTCTTCATCAGCCCTAAAAATTTTTTACTGACAAGTCCACGGGTTTCAGGCAGGTTAGGAACATGTAAGGTGATAAAATCCGAAGACCTGAAAAGTTCTTCCAGGTTATCTGTAAATGTATACGGCTGATTGCTGAACTTATCTTTTACGTATGGATCATATGCAATAATATTCATGCCTAATCCGCTGCTGCATTTTTTTGCTACTAATTGTCCGATTTGTCCCATTCCGATTATTCCTAACTTCTTATCGGCAACTTCGATCTGATTGGTTGAAAATCTTTCATTCCAGTTGCCGCTTTTTACTGATTGATGCATGTGAATAACCTGTTTGGACAAAGCCATTATCATGGCGATTGTATGTTCTGCTACGGTGAGGTTATTCAGTCCGGGGAAGTTACAAACGTATATTCCTTTTTTGTTTGCTGCTTCGATATCAACATTATCAAGGCCAACGCCGGTTCGGGCAATTACTTTCAGTTTTTGCGCATGCTCAAGGACACGGGCATTAATTTGTGTTGTGGCACGCAATATTAAACCTGCTGCATCTCTTAAAAGTTCAATGGCTGTTTCTTCGCTTGTATCAGGAGCAATTATTAATTCAGCCTTGCCTGCAAGCAGCGCTTTTCCCTGGGGGTTTATATCTTCAGATAGTACTACTTTATCCATCCGGTTATCAGTTTATAATATGAGCCAATTGTTCTTCAATTAACATAATTGTTGTATGGTCAAATTCTGCGTTTCCCTGGGCCATAGATGCATCCATTTGCTGTGCAACAAGAGCCGTTGCATAAAGCGGGACGCAAAGGTTCCTTCCGGCCTCAAGCGCAGTTGCCAGATCTTTTCTGTGCAGTTTTAATTTAAAAGCAGGTTTATCAAAAGATCTTTCGAGTATTTTTTTACCATGAATCTCCAGAACTTTGCTGTTCGCTACTCCTCCCATCAATGCATCGCGCACTTTATTCAAATCGAGGCCAGCTTTTGCAGCCAGTGCAAATGCCTCAGCAACAGCCTGAATGTGGATACCTATTAATATCTGGTTACAAAGCTTTGTTGTTTGTCCGCTTCCTGCTTCTCCCATATGGATGATTTTCGTTCCAAGAACTTTTAAGATTGGAAGCCCTTTTTTAAATGCAGGTTCGCTTCCACCGACCATTATTGACAGTTCTCCGGTTTTAGCGCCCTGTGGGCCGCCGGAAACAGGAGCATCAAGGGAATCTGATCCTGCCTCACACAATATTTTATTTATTTTTACAGAGGTCTGGGGTGCAACGGATGACATATCAATGAACAGCATGTTTGAATGAGCGCCTGCAACAATACCATTCTCACCAAGAACAACCTGTTCAACATGATGCGATTCGGGCAACATGGTAATAACGATATCGCTTTTGCGGGCAATGTCTGAATATGAATCTGAAAATTCTGCTCCTTCATCCGTCAGCTGTCTGGCTGCCTGACTGTTTTTATCATGAACAATGAGGGGATACCCGGCTTTACGAATGTTTAAAGCCATTGGCAATCCCATTGTTCCTAAACCAATAAAACCTATTTTCATTCGTTTAAAATTTTTAACCATTTGATAATAAATTGTTTAAAAATTCGTTTCATATGTTTATTCATTAAGTTTGATTTGCTCAACTTTGCCTATGAATACAACATAGCAAAATATTCCGAAAAACATTGCGATACCTGCCAGGACAAAGACTGATATATATGAACCTGTTGATTTTATTAGAAATCCTGAAATTATAGGCGCAAGGAATCCTCCAAAAGTTGCTCCGAAATTCTGGATACCTGCAACTGTACCTATTGCGTTTTCAGGTGCGACAGATTGCGTAATTGCCCATGTATTGGCAGTAGCTAGCCCCATGCCACCTATGGTAATTACTACAAGAATCACGGCAGAAACCGGATTTTGAATAAACGGAACCGGTAATATTAAGGTACCAAATAAAAATCCTGCAATAATAAATGTCTTTCTGATTTTTGTCGGTGAATATCCTCTTCTGATAAGGATATCTGCAAACCAACCTGAAATTACAACAATTATTGACAGGGTTCCATATGCAAAGCCTGCCCACCACCCGGTCTCTTTAATCGAGAATCCCAGCACTTCGTAAAGATAACTTGGAAGCCATGATATATAAAGAAACCATACATAGCCATAAAAAAAGTAACCAAGGAATATCCCCCAAATTTTTCTTTTCTTTATTAGCAGGTTAAGGGGTATATTTTTCAAATTGTTTGGGGATTTATTAGAGGCATTGATTTTTTGCCTGTCTATCTTATCCTGCTCCGAATAAAAAAGCAACCATGGAATTAACCAGACTAAAGGGACCAGGCCACACAAAATAAACAACATTTGCCAGCCATAATGATGAATTAAGCAGCCGGCAATGATTGCTCCGACTGCCGGGCCTATTTTACTTCCCGATACCAACAAGCCGCTCGCAAAACCCCTTTCATCCTCCCTGAAGTATTTTGCCACATATGCGTTACCGGCAGGACCTGAAACGGATTCCCATATGCCCAGCAGTATCCTTAAAACAATAAAATGCCAGTAAACACTGGCAAAACCAAAGGCAGATGCTGTAATGCCCCATATAAAATAAGCAATTGCATAGGTCCATTTAATATCAAACCGGTCGACAAGTAATCCTGCAGGTATTTGCATTATAGCATAGCCCAAAAGAAAAGCTGAAAAAATATAACCTTTCTTTTGCGGGTCAAGATTTAACAAATCGGATATTAACGGGGCAACCATTGAAATATTGCCACGGTCAATATAACTGGTAATCATGGCAATTACCAAAAGTCCAAGTATCCACCACCGAAGCCTGTGAATATTTTCAAATGGCCTTTTGAAGAATGCTATCTTCATAGTACTGTAAGGGAATTATTGTTTTTTCTTTGCGTCATTTTCAGATATAATTTCAACCATGCGCTTTACAGTATTATGTGCTCCGCTGTTTATAAAGCCAATGTCCGCTCCAAGGGTAAAAAACCTGAATCCCAGTTCGTAATATCCGGTGAACTGTTCCGCATTTGTTAATAAAACACCACATGTCTTTCCGGCTTTAGCAGCTGCCTGAGAGGTAATTTTTAAAGCCTCGGTAAATCTCGGATGGTCAAATTGGCCAAATATGCCCAAAGCCATCGATAAATCCATTGGCCCGACAAAGAGAATATCTACCCCTTCTATGGCAGAAACATCATCAAGGCAATCAAGTATTTCTTCCGTTTCAACCTGAATAATTCCAATGATATCCTTTTTTTGATTTGCAAGGTATTCGTTGAAATTCAGGCCAAAATTAGTTGCCCTGACCATTTTAGCGACTCCCCGCTCTCCTTCGGGAGTATAGTAAAGCGAATTAATTGCTTTTTGTGCCTCATCTATGGTTTTTATGCGTGGAAACATGATACCTTCTGCACCAAGATCTAAAACCCGATGTACCCTCTGACGATTATGCCCCTCAACCCGCACAATTGAAGCGGCAACGCCATTATCCACCCCCTGTAACTGGCTTAATATATCTTTTTCATTTCCAACACCATGCTCAAGATCTATAATGACGAAATCAAATCCGGCCTTACTTATTATTTCAGATGCAACTGATGAGCCAAGGCTGAGAAATGTGCCTAGATGTACTTTGCCAGCTTTTAATCGTTGTTTTAATTTTTTCATTATACATTTTATTGAAATTCAGATCTTATGGGTGAAAAACTCTCAACTACACGAATCACCTCTGAAAGTGATTGGATGGTATGCAGAACATTGGATTCTACAAAATAAATATCCCCGCTTTCTAATGTTTGAGGTTCTTCACCTTCGATGAATACTATTAATTTACCTTCCAGAATATAAGTGGTTTGCTCGGCCGGATGCGAGTGCATGGGAAGCGGCTCGCTTTGTATACCATAGGAAATTTCAGAGATCAGGGTCATTAATTCTTTCGTTGCAACAATTTTTGCTTTTAATCCGGGAAAGATTTCCTTTGATTGTGAGTGTTTATTAAATAAAACAGGCATTTTTTTATGTATTAAATTAATTTAAATATTCTTCAGGATTATTTAAGAAGTCTCTTGTAATATAAAAGAAGATCTCCGCACCTATAATCAAAACATTTTCATCTATATCGAACATATCCGAATGGTTGCTGTTATTGAACCTCTTTTGGTTATTGCCGGTACCTAAAAAAATGAATGTTCCGGGCACCTTCTCCAGGTATCTTGCAAAATCCTCAGAAGCCAATATCGGTAAAGCGTTTTCTGTTATTTTCGTATAATTAGTATTTAAAACTTTTGCTGCTCTTCGGGTAAATTTTGGCGTGTTAATTAAAGGTGGATATCCGGGAGTAACATCGAGTTCATATTCAGGCAACTTTTCAGACTTTTCACTTTTGTATTTTTTCATTAAACCGTTCAGATTTCTTCTGATGGTATTTTCTATTATTGAGTTGTTCTCCTTTGCCCCAAGAATCCGAAAGCTTCCCGAAATATGAACCTCTGATGGTGTTTGATTGAATTGTTGTCCGCCTGATATAGTACCAAAACCCAGAACATACTTTATAGTTGGTGGCAGATTGTTTTTAAGATCGGTTTGAATGGTTGAAATAAAATCTGAGGCTATATGAATCGGATCAATACATGATTCCGGCAGGTAATGATGTCCTGATTTTCCATTTATAGTGATATCAAATTTGCAACTACCTGCCATCAGAATATCTTCTTTAAGACAGATTTCCCCGGCTTTTATATGTGTAAATAAATGCATACCAATAATGGCATCCACGTCATTTAAAACACCTTCATGAATAACTTTAATGGCTCCTCCCGGTGGAACCTCTTCAGCAGGCTGGAAAATAAGCTTTATTTTACCTTTCAACTCTTTAACGCTGTCTTTTAGAATTTTTGCAGCTCCAAGCAACATAGCCAAATGTCCGTCATGTCCGCAGGCATGCATAACGCCTTCGTTTTTAGAGATATAAGATTCATTTTTTATTGTTTTTATTTCAGCTATTTTTAGAGCGTCCATATCTGCTCTGAGTGCAATGGTTTTTCCTGGTTTTTCTCCATGAATAATTCCGACGACTCCTGTACCGGCAATTTTTTTGTTCTCGATACCAAGTGAATTTAATACCGATATTATTTTCTTCTGTGTATTAAATTCTTTAAAGCTCAGTTCCGGATTTTGATGAAAATAACGCCTGAGTCGTATAAGCCAGTTTAACATATCATCCGTTTTTGTCAAATTATTCATGATGATTATTTTATTTCAAAATATAATGGTTTACTATTCTTCATGATAAATTCGTATAAATATTCTGTCCATTCTTTTATGGACTGAAATTGTCCGCTTTTCTTCCATCCAAACCCGGAATAGTAAACAACTTTATTGTTTACGGGGTGTAAATGGACAAACAAATGACTCTTATCTTTCTCATTAACAATATATTTGTTGTACCCGGCAAGATAATCGGGACTTACTACTATGGCGATTCCCAATTCCGAATCGTTATGGACTCCCCAATGACAAAATAAGCCAGCCTTTTCGTCTGTTATTATTTCCCCGGTGCTATCAGGAAGAGAAAGACCGGCAACAACATTGCCCACTTCTTTATCAAATATAATCTCATGCCGGGTGAGATTGTTTCCGGCATCAAGGGTTATGTGTTTTATTTCTGAAACATATATGCCTCCTGCATTCCATGAATCATAAAAGAGTTTAAAAGATGTTCTTACAGGTCCTGTTGTGATGGTAGTGTAATCTGTAAAGTTTCCGGAAACAAAAAGTGAATCATTAACCAATATTCCTGTTCCTCCGCACCCGCGGCTGTTGCCGACATGATAATTATCTAATCCTTCACCTGTATCTGTATGGTAACTTCCTGTATGTTCCGACTCTTTTTTATACCAAAGGTCAATAATAGGGTAATTAACTTTTTTCAACCAACAGTCTATTCCGCTTGACAAGGTACCTCCGGAAAGTCCTTTTCTTACAAGCATTTCTGCTTCAGGGCCATAGGCGCGGAAAGCAACTATATCATTTTCCCAGGCATAATCATCGGCTCTTTCAGGCACGAACCTTGAATATGCTATCAATTCAAACTGGGGTTTATATTTTGAATTTTTTTTTACCGTTATTAGAAACTTTGAGGATATGTCAGCCCCAATTTCGGGCTGAAAAACAACCATATCTTTCGTCTCATTGCCGTCGCTGTCAATTAACTGGGAAGGCAATACTTTACCACTTTTTGAATCGATAATTAAAATATTATTAAATTCTTTTTGAGTAATATCTTCCAGTTTTGTTTTAAGTATCTCAACCGTTTCCGAATGTCTGGCAATACTTAAGTCGTTATATATTATTATTGTCTTTTGAATAGTCTTATCAGAACACCCCAAAATTGCACAAACGATGATAAAAAGTGTATTAATATTTTTTATATTCATTTCTTTCTTTTATAGGTAAAAAAGATTGTTTATTTGTCCAGCTCCTTTTTCATCTGATGCAATATTTTCTCGTTGGCTTCAATCATATGACTCGTTGAGCCGGCTTTATACCAATCAGTAATTCTGTCCTGGTGATAAAAAGGTTCCGGTGTTAAATTTTCGTTTTCGAGTGCAGACAGTACAAGCGAGTAGTAGCTGTTTTCTTCTGATTTCAGAATTAAAGCAGACTTGTAAAAGTTGAAAGTCTTAATTTGTTCATTGATTTTTTTTATGTACATCGGGTGGCTGAAATCTTTAAGGTCAGTTTTTTCTGATATTTCATTTACCGGATTTCCTGCTCCTCCGTTATTGTTATTAACAGGATGCCCTAACAGCCATGCTACAGTTGGAGCGAGGTCGGTATGTTCAAAATAGGGCAGCAGCCTCCCTTTTGCAATTCCCTTACCTGCGAATACCATAGGAGTAACCCAGGCATCCTCGTCAAACATTGCATGCCAGCCAATTTTGCTTTGCCCATGATCTGATGTAACAATTAAAACAGTATGATCCCACTTCCCCGACTCCTTTAAAAAAGAGATAAGCTTACCAAGTAATTGATCTGCATTTTCTATTGATTCAACATAGGGGGACCCTTCTCCGAAAATATTTCTGTAATAAGGTTTATCCTGTTCGCATACAGAGACTGATCGTCCAAGTTCGCCGGGTGTTTGAAGGTGAATTCGCATAAAAACCGGGTCCTGATCCTGTAATAATTTTACAGACTGTTCAACAACCTGGTTGTCTGTTAAGCCCGGATCCATTATGCAAGTAGTAAAACCGCGGGCAACAGAACGATACGCTGTTGTATTGACTATAAATGCTGTCTGGTGTTCCGGTGATAGCTGTTCCTGTATCATTTTATTATCTGGTTTGATAAAAATGGTTCCCGAATGAAGGATCGGGTTTGGAAAAGAACAGCTGTTGTGGGTACTGTAATCACCAATTGTTGGATGGTACGGAAGAATCATATATGATTTTTGAATATAGGTACCCTCTTTTATCAAAGAATTGAAATTGGGCATATCTGCTTTGTAAGGGGCCTCCCAGTTCAATCCATCTATCATAAAAAGAATGACCCTGTCAGCATCCTGAGCTTGTGAATAAAATGAAGAATTTACAATCATAAATAAAATAATCAATGGGACAAATAGTGTTTTCATCAGTTAATAATTAAGTTATTTAATAGTCTGATAATTTGTACAATTCACTTCCGGCCAATAAAAAAGCTCCGGTACCATAAGTTTCGGTATCCTCCTGATGGACCTGTCCAGGGCCAACACCAACCAACTGGACATATCCCAGTTTTCCATCGGGTTGAACAGCTTCTACAAGTGTTTTCCATGCTTTTACAACAGAAGGATAATATTTTTCCCTGTTTAGCAGATGATTATTTATTCCCCATGCAAAAGCATAACAGTAAAATCCTGTTCCACTTGTTTCTTTAACATTGTACTCCTCTTTATCCAATAAACTTGAATACCAATATCCTTCGGGAGATTGAATTTCAATGAGCCGGTTACACATTTCAACAAAAAGGTTTTCATAAAAAGACCTGTTTGGAAAGTCTCCTGACATTGATTCCAGTATACGTACCAGTCCTCCTAACACCCATCCGTTGCCTCTTGACCAGAACACTTTTTTATTTTTTTTAGTTCTTGCATTAAAATAGCTATCATCGCGATAAAACAAATTCTCTTCGTGATCATATAAATAGTTATAGGTTAAAAGCCATAACCTGTCCATTTCATAAAGATATTTATCATCACCGGTAACCTTACTCATTTTAGAAAAGGCAGGAGGGGCCATAAAAAGAGCATCGCACCAGCTCCACCAATGTAATTTATATGGATTGCCTTCCCAGCGTAAATCAGGCTCTGCCGGTTTTCTATAGAATGCCATATCCATAACATATCGCGTTTTATCAATTATTTCCGAGTTACCGGTTATCCCATACAAATCAATATAAGTTTGTGCTATTGCAAAATTGTCGGCCAGATAAGGATGTGGTTTAAGTTCCCAGTTATTTTTTTTACCCATCAGAAGCATTGAATCCAGATATTTCTTTTGTGGGGCTATATGATAATAAGCCATCAATCCGGCATAAAAGGCGCCGTATTCCCAGGCCCACAATTCTTTTCCTGAAGGATGCATTAACTGCCATTCAGCAACTTTCTCCATATTCTCCAGAACAGCTGTTTTATTGATCGAACTATTACACTTATTTTGAATTTTTAAATTTGTATTCTCAACTCCTGAATAAGTGAATAAACAACCTATCAATATTATGGAAGTATATTTCATATTTATATTTTGATTTTTATTAAGTTGTTTCCAAAATCATTAAACCGGGAACTATCTTTTTTCATTCGGCCATTTATTTTAAATAAAACTTTTAAAATTAATCCGGAGATGAATGGTATCTCCCTGATGCCATTTGGCTAATTCAGTTACCGGATATTTTCTAAATTCATCTATCCATAAAAAGGTTTTTTTTGACGAACCATATCAAGAAACGGTAACGCACCCCAAACATAATCAAATATTTTTAATCCTGATTATTTTTTTAAATTTTTTATTATATCTTATCTGGATTTTTAATAAATCCTTAAATTATTTTTTCAATTATATATTTTATAAAAAACAGATATATAGTTATTTATATGAGTTATTTGACAAATATCTGTTTTGCACTTCTTATAAAACCCTGTTATGTTATCTTACTGAAAAAATAAAAAAGTTTCCAATTTTTTTGCAAAATCTAATAATATATTTTATGTTTGCGGTAACGTACATCAAATATAAAATAGGTTTAAAATGATAGTTCCATTTATAAAAGTTAAAAACAATACAGATAATTATCTTTTAAAGGTGTTTGATAAATTAGAAAAACACCCAATATGTCAATCCAAGTGGGGAAAAGTTCAACCTTTGCCCAGGGTATCATTTAAGATTGCACACACTAATTACTCAATTTTTTTGCAATACGATGTTTGTGAAAATGAAACTCGGGCAGAATATTCAATGCACAATAAACCAATACATAAGGATAGCTGTGTTGAATTCTTTATCATATTTGAAGGTGAATTACAATATTTTAATTTAGAATTTAATTGTTTAGGGGCTTGTCTTGCAGCGTGGGGAACTTCTCGCGAGAAACGTGAATTTCTGAATGCAGAGGTAATTGATCAGATAGAAATTCAGACACAAATTCATCGGACAGGAAAAAATGGGTTACCAAAAATTAACTGGAAGCTCTCACTCAAAATCCCGATTGAAATTTTTAAAAATAGTAATATAAGTCAACTTAGCGGACAAAGAGCCAGGGCAAACTTTTTTAAATGTGGCGATAAACTTACCAATCCTCATTATTTGAGTTGGGAAGAAATCAATACACCTTTACCTGATTTTCATCAACCTGTTTTTTTTGGAGATTTAATATTTTTATAAAAGTAGTTCACAATGAGTTGTTTACGACATTTTTCGCATAACAGCAATAAAGGTATAGAAGAGGGAAGGTCGGAGATTATTTTTAGAAATAGCTATTTAATAGAGTGTATTCCAATTTATCCGGAAACATTAAACAGTTCCGCTCAAACCGGTTCATTAATATACAGCCAGGGAAAATCAGGATTGAAAATATATAGAGTATCAGGAAGTATTTTAAAAAAACCATTCCAATAAAAAGAAATTGTTCTGATAGTGAAAAGAAATTGCAGGTTTAACATACAATTTGTAATTAAACAAAAATGAAAATCAATAATGCAGAAGAAATGATCCCTGATGAACTGGAAGAAACTGGCATTCGACTGCTGATTGTAGCGGATGATTTTATACTCTCAAAATACCTTCAGGAGCATTTGAATGATTTTTATGCTATTGATACAGTAAACGGCATAGATGCATACCAGTTGGTTCTTGATATTAATCCTGATATTATTATTTCAGAGGTAATAATGCAGGAAATGGATGGAATAGAATTGTGCAGTAAACTAAAGAGTAACTATCTTACAAGCCATATCCCGGTTATATTGTTGTCGGCAAAGTCGGATAATGAACAAAAAATTAAAGGGCTCTGTGCAGGTGCAGATGCGAATGTTGAAAGACCTTTTGAAATTGATTATATAACTGCTCTTATTGAAAACCTTTTAGTTCTGAGACAAAAACTACGCGAGAGATTCTCAGAACATTTTAATTTCATTGAGAATAAAAATCCATTGAAAGATCATGATAAAACCTTTATTGAAAAGATTGAAGAAATTGTCAATGAGAATATATCCAATCCCGATTTTTCCCTGAAACATTTAATTTCAGCAGCGAACATGTGCCGCAGTCAGTTATACAGAAAATTCAAGCTTCTTATAAATAGTAATCCCGGTGAATATATCCGCAATATTCGCCTTAAATATGCTGTCAATTTACTTCATCAAAGAAAATATAATGTTAACGAAATAGCCGATATGTCTGGATTTGCGAATGTGTCCCATTTTATTACCTGTTTTAAAAAGAACTTTGGAAAGTCTCCCCGGAGGTATATGGAATCACAATCCTCTGACGTTTGCAGCACACTGAAGATAAAATACTGCGGCATTTCAGGGACAGAAAGATGCAATACTAATGCACAAGCCCAAAGTGTCTTTAGGTTTTCACCAAGAAGGGTCAGGAAATTCGATCACTTGCGATTATAATATTATCAACCATTATAAAACTATACAATTACTATGATGAAAACAAAAAACCTGAATAACATAGGGCTTTTTAAAATCACGAAGAGATTTTTTTTTATTGCAACAACCTTAAGCATCTTATGCAGCTTTACTTTGCGTTCTCAAAGTGGAAATCTGAGCGGAATTATTACAGATATTATAACCGGAGAACGTCTTCCCGGAGCCGGCATTTATATAGAGGAATTGGGCATGGGCGCCATATCAAATAATGAGGGTGAATATAAAATACTAAATATACCGGAAGGAACTCATACCGTAACCTTTTCATATTTAAGTTATTTAACTGAGAAACACGAAGTAACAATCAAGAAAGGGGAGACCAGTAAGCTCGATATTGGGATGGCATACGATATCGTGAAATTAGGCGAGGTAATTGTAACATCTCAATTGCTTGGTCAGGCACGTGCAGTGAACCAGCAGTTAAATTCAGATGCAATTGTAAGTGTTGTTTCATCTGACAAAATTAAGGAATTGCCTGATGCCAACGCTGCAGAAGCCATTGGACGTCTTCCGGGTATTTCAGTGCAGCGTGTCGGTGGAGAAGCGGATAAGGTTGTTATCAGGGGGCTAAGTCCGAAATTAACCGCAATTACTATCAATGGGGTAAGGGTATCTTCAACCAGCGGAACTGATCGTTCGGTGAGCCTGAATATGATTTCACCAGAGCTTTTATCATCTATCGAAGTTTTTAAATCACCTACTGCCGATATGGATGGAGATGCTATCGGCGGGATTGTTAACCTGGGTGTTATGAAAGCTCCTGAAAAACCTGAAGCAACTATTAGTGTGAATGGCGGATACAGCAGTCTTGACCAATTGTTCGGAAATTATAAAGGATCGGTGGATTTAAGCAAACGCTTTTTTGAAAAAAAACTGGGAGTTTATGTTAAAGCTAATTATGAGAATACCAATAGGAGTTCAGAAAGTGTCTCGAATAAATACTTCTCAGACGACGGTGATAATTCAAGATGGCCTGTTAAGTCTTCCAGATTACAGGATAATCAGCGAATCATTAACAGAATAGGAAGTTCAGCAGGATTTGATTACCTGTATAATTCGGGAGAAGTAAGCGGTTTGGTGTTTTATTCCCTTAGAAAAACAGATATTAAAAGAAATGAAAACTTTTTGGATGAGGGTACTATAATCAATCACCTGCCCAACCACCGCAAATATGATAATTCCGTTATTCAGGGGATGCTCAGTGGAAAACAGCAGTTGAAATTTGTTGAAATGGCCTGGTCCCTTTCCAGTAACAAGACCATTTCAGATAATTATTATAATATTTCGGTTGAGTTAAACGAATATGATGGGCAACTGGTATCGGGCGACGTATTTACCACCGAAGAAAAACTGGCACAGCGCACATTCTCCTATTCAAACGCCTGGTTGGGTGAAACCAATTACAGACCTGAAATCACAAAACAACATAATTATACAGCCGGGCTTGATTTTAAAATCGATTTTAACCTTCCCGGTAAACTGTCAGGATTCATTAAGTTCGGAGGTAAATACAGATATGACCAGAGGACTCATGACATGGAACAATATAGTATCACCCAATATTATGCCGATGATAACCTTAATGATATTGCCGCACAAAATATGCTTCCATACGTGATGGAGAGGGGTGGCACAACGAACAGAAAAATCATGCTCTCCAATTTCATTTCAGGCACCGACCAGCTTGGAATATGGAACAATGAATATTTCGTGGCACCCATGATTGATATGGATTTCCTCGATCTATGGTACGAAAGCCAGAAAGGTGAATTGCATGAACATCCTGACCGTACACAGGAATATAAAGAATATGAAGTTCACGAAACAGTTGCTGCCGAATATTTTATGGTGAAACTCAAATATGGCGAATGGCTTAATATTATTCCCGGTATCCGTTACGAGCATTCTGATAACGATTACCTGGGATATTTTTCTTCTGTAGCCATTGATGGTTCTGGTTTTAAAAAAGACAGTACGGTATATAAAAATTACGGCGAACTGCTTCCCGGAATGCATATAAAGATCAAACCCGTAAAATGGTTCGATATGAGATTTTCAGCTGTTAAAACAATATCTCGTCCTGATTATGACATGATCACTCCGAGAACAAGGGTAGACATGACAAACGGGATATTATACCGTGCTAATCCGGATCTTAAACATGCTGAAGCCTGGAACTTTGATGCGATACTCTCCTTTTTCACAAATAAATTGGGTTTATTCTCTATTGGCGGTTTTTATAAGAAGTTCGATAATTATTTTGCCAAATCCGATGGGGTAATGTCTCCCGAGGAGGCGCTATCACATGGCTATCCTGCATTGGCCTATGATGTCAGGGAAAATTATATAAACTTTAATGATTCAAAAGTATACGGATTCGAGGTTGATATTCAGACCAATCTGGACTATTTGCCTAGTCCGTTCAATGGAATTGTTATGAGCCTGAATGTAACACGCCTGTGGTCCGAAACATTTTTTCCCCAGTTCCATAAAATTGAATACTATAATCCGGTGCTGAGAAGAACAGTCATCGATTATGACAGCTCATTCTATGAATTCAATAAAACGAACCTGCCGGATCAGACCGAATGGATTAGTAATTTTGTCATTGGATACGATTACAAGGGATTTTCAGCCCGAATCTCGACTATTTATCAGGCAGCATCGCTCAAAGGATTTAGCTCTGTGGCTGAGTTGGGGGGATCAAAATTTACAGAGAAATATACAGATGATTTCCTGAGGATGGATATTAGCCTATCTCAAAAGATAGGATCTCATCTTACAATCAGGGCAAATCTCGCAAATATTACTGGAGAAAATGAAAGGGAATACCAATACAAGGAACAATACTGGACAAGTGAAAACAGGTATGGAATGACGATTGATTTGGGAATACAATATAAATTCTTTTAATTCTGAATCCTTTTAATCTTAACATTAAATAAACTCATTTATTATGAAAAAAAATTACAAATTTCAATCTGTTCTTGTTATGCTGACATTATTTGTAATGTCAGCATTTGCTCAGGAAACAAGAATTGTTAAAGTGGATGGCTGGGCTCCTCCATATTCCGGGGATCCTGAGGTATACAGAAATGTTCTTTACAATGCTATTATGGCAGATTCAACTGCACGAAAAACAAATCCGAATGTGATCTTTGAACTGAAAAGAAATCATAAGTATCCTGAAGGGTCACCTATTAAAAACTATGATTTTCATCTTCATATACGGGCTGAAGAAGGGGTAGGCTTATTGCCGGAGTTGATACCGGGGAAAAACAGTGCCGGTGAATACGGCAGTGATTATATCCTTGCATATAATGATCTTACTCTTCATAATATTGCATTTAATGGTTTTTGCCCTGATGGTAAATACAACAACAGAATGGTAGAAGTTTACGGGAAAAAGATGAGATATATTGTTGAAGGCTGTTCTTTTGATGGTGACCGCGGAGCCGGAATTTCAGTAAGAGGGGATTCGATGAAGGTATATGTTAAGGATGTGATTGTCACCAATTGCGGACATAGGAAAAGCATCGGGGGCAATGGCAGGATCATTGATTTACGGCCTGAAGCGCTCTACCTGGATACCCTTATCGTTGTTAATTCAACTGTAACTAACGCAAGTGACAGGGTGATAAGGAATATGAATACCATTGTGAATTATTTGGAACTTGATCACCTCACTGCTGCCAATAGTTTGGGAGAAAATGGAGCCGTTCAGTTAGGGCATGTACGCACTGCTAAAGTCACCAACTGTCTTTTTGCCAATGTCCTCAGTCAGGGGCATTCTGAAACGCGAACCCTGGAGCAAACCCATCCCGAGAAGCATTTTGCTGTGATTACGCTCGATACTGTTTTTGATGGCCAGGTTATAGAAATTCGAAATAACAATATCTTTTTCGACCAGGAAATAAAGACTGTATGGGATAAGTACGATGAAGTAGAAGCTCCCTGGCCCATTACACCTACTATAATAACTGCACTTGGTAATGCAGAAGATGATGCTTACTTTGAAGAAGTTTTGTCTTTTACACAAACATGTGGCCCTGTTGCAGCATTTGTTGATGCATATTATGACAATCCTAATGCTTTGGAATATCCTGAAAATTGGTGCGTGGGAGGAGAAGGCGGCTATTTCCCCGACCAGGTTGACCTGTCTTATTCTGCCGAATCTGTATCTTATACAGCCGGAGATGACGGTTTTCCTGTTGGTGACCTGAATTATTTTCCTGAATTAAAGGCACAATGGGAAAGCGGTTATAGCTCAATACGTCATAAGAAAAATATAAATACGGGTTATCTGAGAAATTACCCTAATCCTTTTACCGGAACAACTACTATCACTTATACTAACCATGCAGCATCAGATGTAAGTCTTGTAGTTTACGATATCACCGGCCGTATAATTAGTGAATTGGTAAATGAGTTTCAAACGTCGGGTACCCATAAAATTCTCTTTGATGCAAGCGAATTGCCTGAAGGTGCATATTTCTATAAACTCAGCCAGGGATCGTCTGTTTCTGTTGGGAAAATGATCATGATGAAATAGTTTTTAAATCTAAGCTTTAAGAATCCCGCCGTGAAGCGGGATTTTTTTTTCTGCCCGACTGTCTTAGTCGGGCATCTATCAATAGCCCGGAGTAGAAACCCATAGTTGTAAGGGTAAGGAGTTAAGTCCTGGGTAAATGCGTACAACGCAAAATAAACCGCGAATATACGATAACCAGGGATATGCCTTTCTCCAGTGCGAAAAATATAACGCCTGTATAAAACACCGGTCATAGCGTGCCATATATTGTCCATACTTCTTTTTGAAAAATAGCGTGGCACTATGATGTAACCTTCGTTTCATTTCCGGGGTTAGACCGGGCTATAAATATTTTGCTCCGGAGCTGTAATTTCATTTTATTTGAATGATATTTAATATGTAATTAAAAAAAATATTTTTCTTTTTTAAAAAATTATGTACTTACGGATAAAAAAAAGCCCCGAAGCGGTCGATATTTCAATAGCCCGGGGTTTTAACCCCGTGTATATGCGTACAACGCAAAATGCATTGCGGATAAACAATAAAAAGGGATATAACCTCCTCCGGCGCGAAACAGATAACGCATGTACAAAACACCGGTCATGACGTGCCATTTATTGTCCGGACTTCATTCTGAAAAATAGCGTGGCACTATGATGAAACCTTCATTACATACATATGGCATTACCTTGGGCTACAATGAATAACCGGGTGAAAATCATTGATTGAAATGGAATAAAAAAACCTGTGAGATAAATCCCACAGGTTAAAATCGGTATCTAAAACTATTATACTATCAACTATAAGAAAACATGTCAGATAACTATTGAACTATCAACTTATAACTACCACTTTTTCCATTTACATCAGAAGTTATTTTTACAAAATAAATACCTTGCCTGTCTATGCTGAAAATATGAAGATCTGAAGCAATCTTTTGGTTAATAACGGCTCTTCCTACAAGATCGTATATCGATACCATTTGCGGTTCTGAAGAAGCCGATTCGATTACAATAGTCCCATTAACAGAATAGACCTTCACCTGAAGTTTGTCAAATTGTTCAATAGAGTTAGGTGCTTCTGTAATATTCAACGGATTTGTACCCTTTACTGAAATATTACCGGCTATATCTACTGCATAAGCATAATAAATACCGGGTACAAGGTCTTTTGTTGGTACTTCAACATCGGTATTTGTTGTGGTAACAGTTGCTGAAGAGGCTTTATCTGCGAATATTGCTGAAATAAAATTATTTTCCGTGGCCTGGGGTTCACCGTCCAAAACAATATATACTTTTCCGGGTTCATTGCTTTGTACAATAACATTGTCATCGTCACTGTTATCGGCACTTTGAATAGCGGCAGTAATAACTGGTGGTATCCCATCTGTAATTGTTATTTCATAAATTCCTTTTTCCGAAAGGTTGCCTGAAGCATCTGTTGCATAAGCATAATAAATGCCGGTATTTACACCATAAACATCTATCTCTGTGTTAGTGTATGCTTCTGTAACAGCAGCTTTAGCGCCTTTTAATGCTGCAACTGCTGCGTCCAGATCGGTAATTGTTGCTTGTGGTTCACCATCAAGAATAACATAAACAAATCCGGAACCCTGATTGCTTTGTGCAATCACAATCTGGCCGGCGCCATTTGTAACATTCTGAATATTGGCAGTTACAACAGGCCTGAATTCTTCAACAGTGTATGTGGAAACGTTTTGTGCAGGGTCAACAGTATTGCCTTTGAGGTCTTTAACATTTGATACTGTAATAACAATTTCATTTCCAACCTGATCTGAGAAACTTTCAACAGTCAGTAAAACAGAATAAAAGTTAAAAAGCTCGGCTTTTTTCACATGGCCGGTATATCCGGCTGAACCGCTTAAAGCGTAATTGGTTACTGTTTCGGCCGAAACAGTATCAATCCACTCGTTATATTTTAATAATAAAGTTGAGTCAGAACGGGCTGTCATTGCATCCTGCACTGCAGGGCCAAAAATATCAGCCCAGCGGAGGTCACCAAGTGGAAGGCCATCACTTGCCATGTTAAGCATAGTAGCATTTCCAAGCGTGAAATCACCGGCTGAAGGATCAGCGAACATCGGATCGAGAGCAAACATGTTGCTTCCCAGCACACCTCCTTTGTCATCAAGGGGTGAAGGGCAATTAAAGAGATTTGTATAATCCATGGTCGATTTATCGGTGGCATCACCATACATATGCCAGATTGTATCTGCAACAGTATTGGCAATAATAGAGTTCATAACAGTAACATGCTTATTGGAATCGAGATCGAAAATCATATTATTTATTCCTCCTGTATTGTAGAATGTACAATGATTAAAATCAATGGGTGCGTTACCGTTAAGGTTCCTGTCGTATGTAATATTTATTACTTCCTGTGATAAGTTGAAGAAGGTGCAATTGGTAACTTCAAACTTATCAAATCCGGGGGCATCCGAAGTGGAGCTAAGGGCTTCTTCCCCGCCTTCAAATATGCAATTTCTGAATATAATACTGTCACCATAAGAATTGATATAATTCCTGAAAATTGCACCCTGAGGCTTGAAGTTTACGAAGTTAAAATAACAATCTTCTGCTACCAGGTAATAGTGGCCGATATTATTATTTGCCCTGATCAGGTATGATGTAGGCCAGTTAGGGTCAGAATTTCCCCTTAATTCAACTCCTTTAAGAGTAAGGCCGAGATTAGGATAATTAAATAACAGGATTTGTGCGGTACCTGCATTTTTTGCATTCCAGATTGCCGGTTTCTTTTCAAGGCCTTCGGCAGCCATGATCGTTATTTTAGCGCCAATGTTGATCCGGTCGAGGGTAATATATTCACCACCGCTTGTGGTAAGCACAAAAACGTCTCCATCCGCTGCATTTTGTATGTCACTTTCCATCTGAAGTGCGTCTTCGGCAGCGTAGTATCTGATACGAGGAACAAATTTACTCACTGTTACAGCATTGATACTTTTGGATGAAATATTTCCAACTTCATCAACGGCATAACTATAATATGTGCCCGGCTCCAGGTCCTGAGATGAAATGGATACTTCCTCACCGGGATTCAATACTCCAATCGAAGAGCCTTTTTTAGCGGCAATGGCTGTCTCAAATTCAGCAACAGTCGATTGTGCTTCACCGTCAAGAATAAGGTAAATCATTCCTCTTTCGTTACTTTGGGCAAAAACTTTATCTGTTTTGCTATTGGTAACTTCCTGTGCCAGCATAGTTATTTCAGGAGCAGTGGTATCGATAACAATTACTGCGTTGGTACTTTTTTCAGAGATATTATTAAAAGTATCAACAGCATATGCATAATAATTACCAATTGTCAGGGATACTGTCGGAATCAGAACATCAACATCGGGAGTTATTACGTCAGCGCTTGATCCCATTCCACTTTCAATAGCATCTATAAAGTCTTCAATATTATCCTGTGCTGCGGCTGCATGGATAAGATAAATTATTCCTGCTTCATTACTACGGGCAGTAGCCGTTTTTCCTTCATCATTATTTACTGTTTGTTCTGCCATAGTTACTGCCGGAGGTGTTTCATCCAGCAGGGTGTATGTGGCTGTATTATTTACATTCTCAATAACATTACCAGACAGATCGGTTACATTCGTAACTGTCACAATTACTGTTTGTCCGATCACCATACCTGATAAATCGCTTATTGTAAGTGTTACATCTTTGCCATTTGCATCAGGGACGACTTCTGAAGGATTACCTGAGAGTCCGGCTGTTCCGCTTAAAGAATAGTTGGCAAGTACCAAAGCTGTCGTTTCATCAACCATTTCGTTGTATTTTACCAAAAGATGGGTTGGGTCAATTTTGATCAGATCAGCATATACTTTCGGAGGGTAGGTATCATCATACCAGGAAAGATCACCAAGGATTTGGAAATCACTACCTGTAAGGTCATCCTTATTCAGTAAGGTGAAATTCATCGTTGCTGCATTGGCAAATACGGGAGCAGTGGTAATAGAATTTGTTGCTATTGCTGGCGGAGTTACCATTCCGGCAACATAATTGTAATCGATGACATCTGCCTTCAGTTCCCCGGTAACCTGATCGAAAATCGAATTGGTGACAGATACCGTTCCATGAATGCTGTCGTCCTGGTAAGAGAGAAGTTTGGCGCCAATATTATAGAAAGTACAATGATCTATTGTTACATTATTTCCTGCAGCGTAAATTCCTCCTGATGAGCGGAAAAATATTATATTTCCTGCCGTAATTCCTGCAAAAGTACAGTTGGTAACGCTAACATCACCATATAACGCACCTGTTGTATACAGAGCTATCATTCTTTGTTTGCTGTCGGTGATGAGCGTATTCTGCATGTCGATACTTGATCCTGCATTGTTTATCCGGATTGCACCGTTATCATTTATAGCGTTATGAATATAACAATCGCGAAATACGATATGGTTTTCATCATCCGCCCGGATAATACACGGAGCTGTGGCAGCCCCGGATCCATCAAATTCGAGGTTGATAAAAGTAATAGTATCTCTTACATCAGATCCGTTTAAACTTAATATGGCACTTGAACTACTGGTGTTCCCGGTATTTTTTAATATGGGCTTAAATTCAAGTCCTTCTTTACCCATTATTACTGTTGTTTGTGAAATACTCGGGTAACTTACGTCGTAAATTCCACCTGAAGTTGACAAAATTAATGTGTCATAAGTTCCGGCTGCCAGATCGGTTACAAAATTGGCAACTTCTGCATCTGTATATTCCATTGAGCTCTGTGCAGCTGTAAGCATCCAGCTCCAGGCAAAGAAACTCAAAAGCATTATTCTGAAAATCCAGAAATTAATACGGCCAACATTTCTTTTCATAGAAGTATTTATTTAAGTTTAATTATAGAATGTTAAAGTTTAAATTCCTTTTACGGTAGAATGATTTTTCTTGTGCAAACTGTTTTTGAGCTTATTATCTGAACAATAACTATTTTTTCTTTTCCCTCTAAAGAAATTCTCTGATAGCCCGCCAGGTCTTTTTCTGCATCCAGCAGTCTTCCGTTCATATCAAAAAAAAGTAAAGAATAATTCTGGATGACTTCTTTGGGATTAACACAAATCACACCATATTCATGCCACACAGCAAAATCATCTTTAAGAGTTTCAGTCGGAATGCCCGTAAC
This sequence comes from Bacteroidales bacterium, assembly GCA_016936215.1. Lineage (GTDB taxonomy): Bacteria > Bacteroidota > Bacteroidia > Bacteroidales > UBA10428 > JAFGPL01. The sequence goes on along the minus strand of JAFGPL010000019.1, from coordinate 3,381 downwards.
CGGGCCTGTTTCATTTACCTGCGCCCATTGTTGAGCTGGATCAGAAACCCTGTTATCTAAGTCAATGGCATAATAGTTATAAAACCCACCCGGCAATCCTTTAGTGTATATAGGTTTGGAGACATTCGCGACTGGCGAGTCAACTTTTCTGCCCATATTTTTCATTACTGCCGAATCAAGATCACCGGCTGTGTTGTGTTTTTCACCATATTTTATGATATACAATGATCCCGGTTTGCTGCTCGATGCTATCAGGAATCCATCTTCGTTGTTAACTGTCATTTCCAATCCCGTAACAACAGGCCTTTTATCAGGTTCGGTATAAATGCTGCTGTTAAGCCCTTCAAGTGATTTTCCGTTTTCGGAAGTGATATTCATGGCTTCAATAACGATGTTCGTAAAAGCCGGGAGAATACCCAGACCGGTAAAGGTAAACAACACACTGTTTTCAGACATCACAGAGATTTCAAACTCTTTTCCTTCAGAACCGGCAATGTCATTTGCATTAAAGTTTTCTTTTACAATGGTTGAAACATTGAAAGGCATATTGAATGACATTACAAAAGAGGTATCACTCTGGGCAACGAGATTGTTATAAACAGAAAATACCGTGGTATTATTTAACCGCTGATCGAGTTGAGCTTCATATAATGAAGCCGGGTAAATACCTGGTATATTATGTCCTACCCATTCACCATCAGGCCTTCCTGTCCTGTATCCATTTGATTTTTCCCCTGTGAATCCAAAATTATAATTCAGGGCAGATGCCCAGGGGCTTTGACAAACTGAGGAAGATCCTGCGCAATTCCAAAAGACCTGGTTTGCTCCGGCCCATCCATGGCCGGATCCCATATCATCCCGGTCCTGAACATTGATTTCTCCTTCTGAAAGAACTAAATCATAGAGTGTCCCCATGGCCCACCGGTGATGAGGCCCGATATCGGCATAAGTGTTCACCGCGGAGCAGTTCGTAAAAACATTAGGCCCGCATACCCTTGAATCCGTAACAAAATCATGACGGCCCTCAGTAGTCGTGCAATTTTTAACAAGATTCATCGATCCGGCAATGCAGAATGAATATCTCCGGTTGCCTGTGATGATCGATTTGGATTCCCTGTGATGGCAATTTATTACGGTAATTAATCGGGAATTCCTTTCAAGGGAAACGCAGCCAAAAGCAAAATACCATGATGTTATGTTGCGGATCCATCCGTTCTCAACACTATAAAAAGCAATAGCTTTCCATGAATGATCTTCGTCGGTTTCGGACAGGTAAGCTGATTTTAAACAAATGTTTTCAATCCCGATATGCTCTAGCCTGTTGAATGAAAATTTATAAACTTTTCCACCGCCATACTTTGTTTCCATGGCCATTACCACCGGATTCCTGAAAAATATTGTGTCACCGCTGACTTTTGTAATCAGCCTTTCAAAATAAAAGTTGAATGATGACGGAGACCACTGAACTACATCTCCATCCTGTGTAATCTGATCCATCTTTATATCAGTGATCCATTGGTCAGTCCCCTGTCGGTAGATGACTATCTGATCGCCCGGGGCAAAGCCAGAGGCATTATTTACGATAAGGTATTTTCTGCCCACCGGCACATAATTTTCATTTATTCTTGCTTCAGGAGAATAGTTTATACTGCGCGATGATCCGTTATCAACCTTGATAAGGTCCCTTTGTCCGGTTCCTGCAGCTATAATAACAGTGCCTTCATCTGTTTGGCCTTCTCCTCTCAGCACTATTCCACTGGTATTTATAATTATCTGCCCTGCCACTTCATAAGTGCCTGCTTTTAATAATACGGCGCCACGAAAGCCATTTACATCAGGTGTCATTGCTGCAACCGAATCAATAGCAGCCTGTATTGAAGCGCCATCATCTCCTTCAACAGGAATAATTTCAACTTTCACTGGTATATCCGATAAAGTGGAGTCTCCGTACCGGTAACCAACATGACTAAAGTCGGGGATGGTATTTCCTGACTCATCGGGCGTGTAAGTTAATATTCCTCCCTCACCATAATAAACATGTTCAGGAGACCAGTTTCTTTGTGCCAGGGCGCTGCCCGACAAAACTGCAGTAAAAATGATTCCCCAAAAAACAGCAAGTTGATTCTTCATTTTTGATACCAGTTAAAGTATAATTCTATTCACTTCAAATGTAAATAAAAGCGCACTCTTATGATATTTTATAAATTCCAATTTGTTTTGATTAAGTTTCTTTTTTTAATGAAAAACATACATTAGCAATTTTATATCAATGTCGTTTAATTAAGATAAAAATGCCATAAAATAGTTGATATTGTTAATAATAAGTTGTTTGACTTAATGTAGTTTCAGGCATATTTAAGTATATATAGTGTCTGTCCTAAAACAATCTTGGGTTGGGGGTTTGCACTTATTTGGTTTTCAAATCAATTATTCTCAGTGGATGCTCTATCGCTTTAAAAATACAACCGTCTAATTATTTCAAAATTATTGACTGGTTCGCAACCATCTGATAACCGAAAACATCATATAGTTAAGTCTAAGCCTATAAAATATGAAAAACAGATTATTTATTTGCATAGCTATGGTTCTTGCCACAGGATTAGTAATACTAAGCTGTGAGAAAGATGAACAGGAAAACAAACCTCTGTTTACCCTGGATCAGGCCGACCAAATTTCAGAGGAGAGCTATTTTATTTATTCTTTAGTAATTAACGATATCTTTTCTTCTGAAAAAATTGTAATTGAACAAAAAACAAGTACTGATTTATTTTTTGATTATGAAAGCAATTACTATGATTACCTTATAGAAAATTATCCTGATTTCGATACAAGTTTGGTGCAGGTTCATGTAGAAATAAATAAAAATTCATCATGCTTTGACAATAAATTTACAAACGATAATAATCAAATAGTATTAATATCATCCGATGAATTGTCTTATATTTTCGATGGACACGATTTAAACAGTGATTGGAGTGAATTTTTCAAATACTATGAGAATTCAAATGGAGTTGTCCATCTTACCTTGATAGCTTTTAATGAAGATAAAACCCAGGCTATTTTTGAAATCGGAAGAACATATGCCAGTTTGGGTGGTGAAGGAATGATGGTGTTTCTCAAAAAGATCGGAGGTGAATGGAATATTATTGATTACATCCTAACATGGTTAGCATAATTATAAACGAGTTAAACTTTGTAGGGTTTATATTTTTTGTGCTTTTGCCTTCCAGAGCAAAGAAACAGACAGGTTAATGGTATTTTTTTTGATTATTAGACCTTTCAATTGTTTTGTAAATTCAGAACTCCTTACCTGTCGCAGTTTTAAATAGCGGAGATTTTAAATTTCATGGTTAAATTTGTTCCCGGGAAAACAGTTTCAGT
>JAFGPL010000210.1 GCA_016936215.1 Bacteroidales bacterium | reverse complement strand
TTATATTAATAGAAGTGAAATACAATGATTATAAGTGTTATAATAAGTTAATTGAAATTTATCAGGTATGCTCAGGTAGTTATAAATTAATTAATTTGTATATTGTGCTGCGTTTTGATCAACAGCACAGTTGTTTATCTAAGTCTTATGAACTCATTAATTTTCATATATTATTTATTATCAGTAGAATATAAATTCTTCAATTTTAACATACCAAATCATGAAAAAAGTATTTTTAATGCTGATTTTCACAGCAACCCTTTCGCTTCTTTACGCTCAGGACTTTGAACCACCTGAAAATTATAAACTTGAAAAAGCTGAAGATTATACCTTGTATGAAAAGGATGTGATCAATTGCATTCACTGGATGATGAAGACACCCCTGAACGAGAATACAGATAAAAGAAAAGTTGCAAACGCCTTTTTATTAAAATGGCTCACTGGTAGTCCCAATGTTCACCTGGCAATAAAACAGGAAATTGTAACATTTATAGGATCTTCACCGGAGTTGCTGATCATCTTCATGGGCGGTTGGGCAAAGTATTCACTCGAATCAGGAGATTTCGACAACATGGTGGCTGGTAATCTTGCCGGAATTGAATCTGTAATTGAGTTTTATACAAAAAACGAGGCGTATTTAAATAAGGATAAAAACGTCCTGAAGTATATTAAAATGAAGGAAAAAGGGACATTGAAATCATATATTGAAAAGAACGCCTGATTGCATTTGATAATAAAGATTCCTAAAATTGCATGAATTTACGTGCCTGTTCCCATAACTTTATTATATAAGTCGCTTTTAATCTGCATTCAGATATGTATTAAAATTTTATTGGTGTATGCTAAAAATCCAAAAATGAAAATATTCTTCTATGTTTGTTTTTTAATATTCCTGCTTCAACCTTCATTTTCCCAGGATAAGATATTCAAAACCGATAAAGAATTGTTTGACTGCAATATAATATCTGTAGATACAATAAGTAAAAGTATCAAATATTCCAGGCCGGATTCTGGTGAACATAATTATTTAAGCATTCCCGTTGAAGAGATTAAATATATTAATTACCGGGGCAATGAGTTTATAACGGATACTTTAAATTTTCATGAATTTATAATCAAAGTGTTTTCATTGGTAACATCATACAATTTTATCAGTCGCCATAAGAACATGAATGATGATTTTATTTTTACATATTCCGGAAAGGTTTATACCGGGGACAGTATTACCTTTTCGAACACAGAAGATGGTTTGCTGAACATTTTGATAGATAAAATTACACTTTTGTCTTCCAATGTAAAATTCTTCAAGTATAATGATCAGTTATGGGCAAATACCCAAAGGGTACATTTTCTGAGGAAGAATAATTTTGCCAGAAGAGTGCATGGCGGAAGGATTAATTACTATGAGAGAAATGAACTGGATTTTAATTCAGGAATTAATGAGCTTTCCCTGCAATCTTCATACATGACGATGATTTATACAGTCAATAAACAAAGTGAGCATTTTACTTATTACAACAAAGGTGTAGATAATCTTAAGAAAGTAAATTATGAAAACCTAATTGTTGATTTAAATGATAATGCTGAAAGTATGAATTATCTTCAACAAAGCAGGGTGCTTCAGTTTGAAAGTGCATTGCTGTTTATTGGGGGAGTCGGAACAATGATATATGGTTTTTCTCAGGCAGTAAAGAAAAATAATCCCTATTCAGCTGAACTTTACAGGATTGTGCCGTTTGTTTCTGTTGGATTAGTCGCAGTTTGGGGAGCTCATTTGCTTTCTGAGAAAAAATCAAAAAAGCTTAAAAGGGCAATTGAAATATATTCCACTTATCAAACCGGCATATAATTATAGTGTTTAACAATTTTATCATGCCCGATTCCCCATGTTCATCGGATTATTCTGCTTAATGAGGAAAGAATCCTGTTATTTATTTTTCAATTTCATAGGTTTGATCAGTATTTTTTAACAAATCATGCCCCAATTGTTAACTTAATGCCTTTGTAAATCTTTCATTATTCATGAATAAAAGAGTTAATTTGCAACAAAAGTGTTTCTTTAATTAATAAGGAATCAATGTCGTTTAATTAAGGTTATTCTTTTATATCCTCTCCCTGCACCCTCTCCCGGAGAGGGACATAAATGGTCTTAATTAAACGACATTGAATAAGGAATATAGATTGAAGGGACAAAACAAAGGTATCACGTAAAATTTTATTTATGACCGGAAAAATTTTTCAATTATTTTTATTGGGATTAATCATGGTTTCGGGTTGCAGGGAAGATGAACAAAACCGTCTTTTTGTCAGCCCCCGGGTGATCGAATTTCAGGATGATGGAGGAATTGCAAAAATCACCATAGAAACAGATGCTGCATCATGGCAAATTACAAATCCTGCTTCAGACTGGTTGATATTGTCTAACAACCAGGGAACCCAGAAGAAATTAGATATTGGTTTAACAGTTATTTCCCGGACCATTGAACCTCGCGTTGACACCCTCATTGTTTCGGCAGGAGATGCAAACCCGGTTGAGGTAATCGTGTCGCAACCCTCATCTGAATATCTTTACTTTCTTACTTCCACGGTTAACCAGATGAATTTTAAGCGGGCAGGAAATTCTTTTTCGCTTAACATCAACACCGATGCCCCGCTATGGAATATTATTGCAGATGTTGACTGGATACAGTTCAACACCACCCAGGGAGGCACTGGGTCAAATACAATTACTGTTACCGCGCAGGCAAACCCCGGAGAAGAGCCGCGCACGGCTAATATTACCCTTAGCGCCGAATATGCCCAAACCATTAATATTACCGTTTCCCAGTTGGGTGCGCTGTACCCCGGTTATAATACATCCCCGGCTGCGCCTGATGCCACGGGTATGTCAAGCACTGCTTCTCAACTGGCTGCAAAGATTATCCTCGGGTGGAATATTGGAAACAGCCTTGAAGCCATTGGCGGTGAAACCGCATGGGGCAACCCGTTAATAACAAAAGCGCTCATTGATACGATAAAGCAAAGCGGTTTTAATGCCATACGTCTTCCATGCTCCTGGAACCAGCACATGGCAAACAGCACCACTGCGCAATTAAAAACCGACTGGCTGAACAGGGTAAAACAAGTGGTGCAATATTGCGTGGATAACGAGATGTATGTGCTCCTTAATATTCACTGGGATGGCGGATGGCTCGAAAACAACTGCACCCCCGATAAACAGGGGGAGAATAATGAGAAACAGAAAGCATTCTGGGAACAGATTGCTACCCATTTGCGTGATTTCGATGAACACCTGCTTTTTGCAAGCGCCAACGAACCGAATGTTGAAAACGCCACGCAAATGGCTGTTTTAAATTCTTATCATCAGACATTTATCAACGCGGTGCGCTCAACGGGAGGTAGAAACAGTTATCGCGTGCTTGTTGTGCAGGGCCCTTCGACCGATATTACAAAAACAAACCAGTTGATGAATGTACTCCCTACTGATGAGATAGCAAACCGCCTGATGGTTGAAATACATTATTATACACCCTGGAATTTCTGCGGATTGACTGAAGATGCAAGCTGGGGAAAAATGTTCTATTACTGGGGCAATGGATATCATTCTGCCACCGATACCGAACGCAATGCCGCATGGGGTGAAGAATCTACAGTAGATGCTAATTTTACCCTGATGAGAACAAAATTTGTGCAGAAAGGTATTCCTGTAATCCTTGGTGAATACTCGGTTACACGACGTTCCTCCCTTACAGGTGACAACCTAACCACGCACCTGGCTTCAAGGGCATACTGGGTGAAGTATGTCACCAAACAGGCACGGGCCAATGGTATTCTCCCTTTTTACTGGGACAATGGTCATTTTGGTAATTATGGATGTGCAATCTTTAACCGGACTAATAATACTGTCGTTGACCAGCAGGTTCTGGATGCGCTGATGCAGGGGATAAACGAGTGAGGAATTATTATAACCGATTTTAATCCTGAATGATTAACTGGCATTAAAGGTGCCGTAAAAGAAAAAATATGAATAAAAATCTATTTCCGGGCATAATGCTCTTCTGCCTGCTCACCTGCAGCGCATGGTCTCAGGGCACCAAACAGGTAATTGATAATGCAAAAGAAAGAACTATCAGTTTAGACTATTCCAAAGTGAAAGGCAGCCTTAACACCATGTTCAGGGAATGCATCGGCGCCGGCCGTGCCAACGAAGGTTTGAGGGCAGACTGGCAGCAGCAGCTTGCAATGGTCAAAAAGGACTGCGGGTTTAAATATATCCGCATGCACGGTTTGCTTACCGATGACATGGGTGTTTACAAAGAAGACAGGAACGGTAATCCCGAATATAATTATCAGTATATTGATGTACTTTACGATTTTATTCTAAGTATCGGCATGAAGCCTTTTGTGGAACTTGGATTTATGCCTGCCGCGCTTGCCAGTGGCGACAAGACTATTTTCTGGTGGCGGGGAAATGTAACCCCTCCAAAAGATTATGAGAAATGGGAAAATCTTATCCGTAACCTCACACTGCATTTCACAGACCGTTATGGCGCCGAAGAGGTCAGGACATGGTACTTTGAAATTTGGAATGAACCTAATTTATCGGGTTTCTGGGCAGGTACACAGGAGGAGTATTTTAAATTATACCGGCACAGCGTTAAAGCAATAAAGAGTGTGAACAGGGATTACAAGGTCGGAGGGCCTGCCACAGCAGGCGCAGCCTGGGTTCCCGAAATGATAAATTTCTGTAAAGAAAACAACCTGTCGCTCGACTTTGTCAGCACACATTCATACGGCGTGAAACAAGGGTTCCTGGACGAATTTGGCTCTACCGGCACCATTCTGGACAAGAATAAGTGGAGTGTTAGCGGCGATGTACTCAACTCACGGCGGCAGATATCAAATTCTTCCATGCCGGGTCTTGAATTGCATTATACCGAATGGAGTTCTTCATACACCCCGGCCGATCCAATCCACGACAGTTATCACTCGGCCGCATATATTTTAGAAAAGATCAAACAGGTGGGGGATGCCCCCAACTCCATGTCATACTGGGTCTTTACCGATATTTTTGAAGAACCGGGGCCCAGGTTTACCCCTTTTCACGGAGGCTTCGGACTGTTAAATTACCAGGGGATAAAGAAACCCGCTTACTTTGCTTATGCTTTTTTGAACAAACTTGGGAATACAGAACTAGAGAATACCGATAGTTCTTCATGGGCCTGCAGAAACGCGAACGGGGACATACAGGTTCTTTTCTTCGATTTTACCAACACCCACCCGGGGGATTCAGTAAATAACCAGTCTTATTATATCCGCGACTTACCTGCCATTGAAAAAGGATCAGTAAAACTTGAAATATCCGGTATTCCGCAGGGCAATTATCAATTGACACTTTACAGGGCAGGCTACAGGATAAATGATGCTTACACCGCATATTTATCAATGAACAGGCCCGGTCAGCTCACGAAACAGCAGGTTGAAGAACTTAAGAAGTTGAGTGACGGATCGCCTGTTAAGGAAGAGCCTGTTACTGTCGGCCCATCGGGAAAAATTGCCAGGGAGTTCAAAATCAGGGAAAACGATGTTTTTCTGGTAGAATTTGTCAAACAATAGGTTTGTTGTCTGAAGAAAAATCGTTGCAGGGGCATAACATTTGTATTCCAAGAATAAGGATACATCATTTCGTTCAGTATGACGATTGAAATGACAGGATTATGGAAATCTGTGAAAATTGAATATTTTATAGATATAAAAAAAATCGTATATTTCAGATGTCATTGAATTTTTTAATTAAAACCCGGAAAAAATGGAAATTCTTGTTACCCTTCTGATTGGTGCAGTCGCCGGATGGCTTGGAAGTACTATTTACAAAGGCAGTGGCCTAGGCATTATTGGGAACATTGTAGTTGGGATTATTGGTAGTTTCGTCGGTTACTGGCTCCTGGGAAAGCTTGGTATCAACCTTGGCACAGGCTGGATAGGTGCCATATTAACAGGTGCTATCGGGGCTATAATTATTTTGGTACTGTTAAACCTTATTTTTAAGAAAAAATAGCCTTTCACTTTTCATTCTTCTAAGAGTCTGTATAAATTGAGTTTCTTATTTAATTATCACATTGATTTTCAATACTAAAAAGAAAATTTGTAAAAGCCTTTTAGTGTTGTATTTGGTCATGCTTCTCCTTATTAAATTTTAACTGATGTTATAAAACTTCAACTAATTCTATACACGAAATATACTTAATTTTTGCCCAAAAAGTAAATATATTTGGATGTTTATAAACAAGGCAAAAAAGAGAAACACTCGTATGAACAAAAAACTCTTAACTCTAATATTTAGCCTTCATGTTCTGTTACTATTTGGACAAAGCGAGAACAAGATAATTGATTCTTTAATGAATAATTATTATCACTCAGGAGAATTTAATGGAAGTATATTGGTTGCAAAAAATGGCGAAACAATTTTAAAAAAAGGTTATGGTTATGCAAATTTTGAATGGAGTATTCCGAATAGCTCAAAAACAAAATTTCATATAGGTTCATTAACAAAACAATTCACATCAATGCTTATCATGCAATTGATTGAAGAACAAAAATTAGATTTAAATGCAAAAATTTCAAATTACCTACCAACTTTTAATGAAAGTATTGCTGATTCTATTTCAATTTTTCATTTATTAACTCATACATCAGGATTAATCGATTACACTGGTGAGGAATTCTGGGGAGACTCTGTAAAACTGTTTCACAACAGAGATTATATCTTAGATAATTATTGCGGAAGGGGCTTAAAATTTGTTCCTGGGACTCAATTTGATTATTCAAATGCAGGATATTTTATATTGGGTGTAATAATTGAAACAACTACAGGTAAAAATTTTGAGGATGTATTGCATGAGCGAATATTGAATCCGCTTGGGATGAAATATACTGGAATGTTTAATCCATCAAAAATTGTTAGAGAAAGTGCAACGGGTTATCTAAAATCAAATGACAAACTGCAAAGAGCCCCCTATCTTGATTTAAGGAATGTGTTTTCTGCAGGGGGGATGTATTCAACTGTTGAAGATTTGTTCCTTTGGGATAAAGCATTATATTCAGAAACCCTAATCACATCAAAATATAAAGACATGCTGTTCAAACCATATCTGAACAATTATGGTTTTGGCTGGGGGATATTAGATTATAAATTGGAGAATTCTGGAAAAAGCATTCATGTTGTAACACATAAAGGAGCAGTAAAAGGCTATAGGTCAATTCTGTTCAGGATTACCAACAACCAACATACAATTATATTATTGGATAACGCATATTCAGAAGGACTAGGTTTTGAAATGTGCGAGAAAATTATGGATATATTATACCATGAAAATATTAAAAATTAATAATATGAAACGAACATGAACTTTTTTAATCAAAAATTTCAAAAACAAGCATGATTAAAAAAGTTCATGTGAGAACGGAGCGGTTACATCCGTTCTCAAATCTTTAGACAATTTATTATCAAATGGTTAAAAATTTTAAACGGATGAAATTTTATTCTTTAATTATTGCTATTACTATTTTCCTCACGTCGTGCAGTCAGAAAAATAAGCAGGTTACTTTTACAGGTCAAATAATCAATCCAACTTCCGATTTGGTTTGGCTTACAGTCAATGACTCAACACTATCAACTAAACTTGATGAAAATAATGAGTTTATGTTTAAGATAGACATTACTGAAGCTAATAGATACAGATTCGACCACGGTGGTCATACATTTGTGTTTTTAAAGCCAAGTTCAATTTTACACCTTACATTAGACACTAAAGATTTCGACAGGTCTATTAACTATAAAGGTACAGCTGTAGAAGAAAATGAATATTTAAAGAAAAGATTATTATTAAAAGAAGCTTTAGAAAATAATCGTTTCGAAATTCCTAATATGAGTGAAAGTGAGTTTGAGAGTACGATAAATGGCACGTTAGGCATTTGGAAAAAGACTTTACTCGAATTGAAGGACATAGATAGTAAGATGTATACCAACTTTAAGAATGATGAATTGGAGGAACTTAATAAAATAAATACAATAGTAACAGACTATTATAAAAGTATGATACACCTTAGACCTGGTAATGATGCGATTGATTTTAAGGTTATTGATAAAAATGGAAAAGAATATTCGTTGCAGGATTTTAAAAACAAGGTGGTTTGCATAGATGTTTGGGCTTCATGGTGTACAGCATGTCTTAAAGAAATGCCCTATTTTGAGAAATTAGCAGATAAACATAAAAATCAGAATATTGCATTTATAGCAATATCAGTTGATGACAAAGAAGGTACATGGGAAAAATTATTAAAAGAAAGGGATGCCCATGGGTTGCAACTCTGGGCAAAAGGAGGACGTCAATCTGATTTTTTTAAGAATTATCAACTTAATGATTTACCAGTTTATATTGTCATTGACAAAAATGGCAAAATTGTTAAATCTAGAGCTTCACGACCATCTGAAAATTTAGAAGAAGTGATACTTGAAGCAATGAATAAATAAATGCCCAGTTTATAACAATATAGGATTTAAGGCACAGTTGAGCCAAAAAAAGAGGCAGTAAGTTAGAGAACCTACTGCCTCAAAAAAAGATTTATGAGCTTGAATACCTGCTCAATTGTGTTTTAAATCGTGTTGGGCTAATCCGTTGTAAATCAAGGACTATATATAAGGGGATTTAACGCCGACACCATTGTATCTTTCTGAATATTTATAGTCAATATGAGAACATATTATTTAAATTTGTCATGACGATAATTATTAAAAGAT
>JAFGPL010000209.1 GCA_016936215.1 Bacteroidales bacterium | reverse complement strand
TTAAATAGTGGTTTAGCACTATCGAGGTCTCAGGGTGACTGTCAGGCTGAGCGAAGTCGAAGCCTAATGGGAAAATGAAAATTAACTCGCGGATTTAAGGTATTTATTTTTCTTTAAATTCTGCAAGGTATTTTTCAATGGTAAACCTAAGTGATTCCCTGACAGGTATAAAATTATAATCCAGGGTCTTTTTTACCTTTTCTGATGAGTAATAAAAAGTTTTATGTGCAATTTTTGCGCTGTCTTTCGTTATTGCCGGTGTAGTACCTGTAAAAGCAGAGACAAGACTTCCAGCGATACGTGCGAGATTGGTTAAAAAAGGACTGGCATAAATAGATGGTTTTTTCTTTCCCAATATTTCGGAAATAATATCAAGTACCTCTTTAAATTTAAGGTTTTCTGAAGAAACCAAAAACTGTTCTCCCGATATATCAGATTGCATCAGCATTACCATGATGCGAGCCACATCCCTTACATCCACGTAACCGGTAGACCCGAGGGTATAATAAGACATCCCTTTTTTTACCCGGCCAAGCATTTTACCAAGTGCACTGTCAGGGAATCCAGGGCCTATTACTACCGAAGGGTGCACAACAATACAATTTAACCCTTCTGCAATACCGCGCCATACTTCCAGTTCGGCTTTAAATTTGCTTAAAGCATATACCCCGCTTTTTTTGCCCGGTTTCCATTTGGTGTTTTCATCCACAGGGTTAAATCCGTCATACTCTCCCAGTGAGGCTATTGAACTCACGAAACAGAGTTTTTTCACACCCGATTCGAGGCACTGGTTTACAATATTGGCGGTACCTTCAACATTTGTTTCATACAGTATTTTCTTCTGACTGCGGTCAAAATTCACCATCCCGGCACAATGATATACCATCCCGGCACCTTTAAATACAGGCTCAAGTGATGCAATGTCGTTTAGTCCGGCATCCACCCATGTTATTTTATCAAATAACTCCCGGGCCCGGTCGGAATAATAGCCAAATATTTTCAACACCCTTTGTATGTTGCCCTGCGGCCTTTTAATTGCAGTTATGTTGTTATGCTGCAGGGCCAGTTCATATAATAAGTGTGAGCCGATTAAGCCGGTACCGCCGGTTACCAATACCATTGAATAATTATTTATAAGTTAGCACAAATCTAATCTTTTAACCTGAAAATATTGCTTTGACCAACCAGTTTATTAAAATTGACAGTCTGTTTAATCCCAAATAACGTAAAAGCAGTTTTTTGGCAAGCTATTGCATTAGTCGGATTAACTCGTTGTGCTAATACTCATTAATTATTTTTGCGGGTTATTTGGTAATGTAAACTGACCTCCCAAACCCTCCTGTGAGGAGGGCTTTAGTGTCCTTTCGACTATTCAGGAAGCTATTTATAATAATGTTTCTTCCCAAAATCATTATTGGGAAACAATTCAATAATTTGGAAATTGGTAAAGGATTCACATTCGTACAATCAAATAAATTTTTCTATGTATTGTTGGTTAACGAATACACTAATGCGCAATTTGGGTTATTTTTGTGCAATAAAATTTATTTATAAACATAAAAAAAGAAGAATGTTTTCAGGAATAGTCGAAGAAGCCGCAGAAGTAGTTGAGTTAATTAAAGAAAAGGAAAACCTGCATATTTCCCTGAGTTGTTCTTTTGTCAAGGAATTGACAATAGACCAGAGTATTTCGCATAACGGTGTATGTCTTACCGTGGTTAAAAAAACGGATGATACATATACTGTTACGGCAATTAAAGAAACTCTAATGAAATCTAATCTCGGGTTATTAAAAGCCAGGGATAAAGTAAACCTGGAAAGAAGCATGATGCTGAATGCACGTCTGGACGGCCATATTGTACAAGGCCATATTGACCAGACTGCTGTTTGCAGAAATGTGCGTGAAGCGGAGGGAAGCTGGTATTTTTCTTTTGAATACGAGCCTGCACAGGACGATTATATCACTGTGGAGAAAGGATCGGTGTGTGTAAACGGGGTAAGCCTTACTGTGGTAAATTCCAAAGAAAAGTCTTTTGAAGTTGCGATAATCCCCTATACCTACCAGGTAACCAATTTTCACCGTATTGTACCCGGCACAATCGTAAACCTTGAATTTGATATCATCGGCAAATACATTGCCAGGCTGCTGAAACAACAAACAGGCAAAGACTGATTGAAGTATTTCTTTTTTCAGATCCCATATTCAGGAAAATACCATTCGGTGAGGGCTAAGAAAAATTGCAAACTGAAGCAAAAACAATTTAACCACAAGGCACACAGTGAAACACAAAATATCGCATAAGTTGGCCCCAATACCTTTGTGTTAACTCAGTGAACTTTGTGGTTAAACAAAATGAAAATCACCTTTAAAGTAAGACAAAGGATAAAAGAAAAAGTTGTTGTTGGTTTTACTCGCGACTACATTCCTGACCCTTCCCTCTAACTGTTATGTTGCGCTAACATTGCGCTGCCTTCCCTGTTGGGAAGGAAATGCAGTGGGAGGCAAATATGATTCTTATCAATTCAAATGATACTATTTGCCTAAGACCTAATACCTCACATCCCTCCTCTTGCCCCTTGCTCAAACTCCATACTGATTCTTGCTTTCCCTGTAGGGAAGGAAATGAATTTGTGGAATGCGGATTGCTGAAAAGAGTTTAACCACAAAGTGCACAAAGAGGCACAAAGTTATAGCATATGTTAATCCCAAAAACTCTGTGTTAACAATTTGTTAACGCTGTGCACTTGGTAGTTAAACAAAATGAAAATCACCTCCAGACAGGGCTTTTAGCCTAATACCTAAAGGCCTAAATACTATCTTTTAATATAAAAACCCAAAAAGCCATAACGGAATTTTATTGGCAAATCCATATTCAATATCATCTGCAACTATGTAAGCATCTGGAATTGTATTGATTTGTTTCGTATTCTTTTTTTTTCCGCCAATTTCAATGGTGTATTTTTTATCAATAATAAAATCGCTTTCGTTTGAAATTTCAACTAAGTGCTTACTACGTAGTTGATTGGCGAAAAATGTTTCCCTGATATTTCCTTTTTCCAAAATACCGGGATTGAACACATACATCAGGTTTGTGTTTTCAAGAAAAACTTTATCTGGTTTTTGAAAAACAGTTATACCACTTGCATTTTTATAAACCGAAAAAATCAGGAAAGCCTCATTCAGATTGTAAAGATAGGTAAGTAATGTTTGCCTGTTTATCCCTATCCTTTCGCTTAATTTGCTTATATTGGGTATAAACGGTGCAGATGCTGAAATTACATATAACAGTTGCTTCAGCTTATTTACATATAGTACATCAACATTTCGAAGCAATGGCAATTCAATTTCAATAATCATATTGATAATTTCCTCTATGCGGGTATGGTATAAATCAATTTGTTCGGTAAAAAACGGATAATAACCCGAATTAAGATACGATGAAAAATACTGAAATGGCTTGACTTTCGAGGTAATTTGCTGAACGATTGAAGTATGGTTGTTCAATATTTCGCTTAATCCGTAAATCTGAAAATCAGTACCTGAAAGCATGGATAAATATTCACGAAATGACAATCCCTGCATGTTGTAGACTATTGCCCTCCGGCTCAGGTCAGCCCTGGCATTTAATATCTCCAAAAGTGAAGAACCGGTAAATACAATCTTCAATTCAGGATAATCATCATAAATATTCTTTAATTCAACCGACCAGTTTGGGTATTTATGAACTTCGTCCAGGAATAGATATTGACCTCCTTTTTTAACAAAAAAATCAACCAGGTCAACCAGTTTATTCTCAGAAAACCAAATATTATCCAGGCTTACATACAGGGTAGACTGAAGAGTTGAATACAAGTTTAATTTAATATATTGAAGAAGCAGGGTAGTCTTGCCCACGCCTCGTGCGCCTTTAATACCAATGAGCCTTGAATTCCAGTTTATTTCAGAAATAAGACTTCGCACAAATTCAACCGGTACTTTTTCAAGCTTTTTTTGATATTTTTCAAAAAAATGTTCCATGTAATTGAATTATTACAAATATATCAAATTGTTTATTATAACAAACAATTTTTTATTAATATTGATTGTTGCAGTAAACATTTTATGCTTGGTAAAATGAAAAAAAATCGTTTTTACAACAAAAGCGCACAAAGAAACACTAAGTTATAGCATAAGCTGATCCCAAAAACTCTGTGTTAACTCTGTGAAGTTGGTGTTGGTTTTACTCGTGGCTCGTGGCTACATACCTGACCCTTCCCTTATACAATACGGTTATGCAAATACCCGTGTGCCTTCCCTGTAGGGAAGGAAATGTAGCAGGGGGATGCGGATTACGGAAAAGAGTTTAACCACTGAGCACACAAAGAAAAGGATTAAACTACTCTTTGACCTTTGTGCTACCTCCGTGTATTTTGTGGTAAAAAAAACAAAGCTTCGGCAGGAGCGGCAGTATGGTGTAAAGAAGGCTTTAGACTATCAGGGATTATAACAAAAGTTTGTTCATGGTTTTAATCGCGGTTCGTGGCTACATACCTGACCCTTCCCTTATACAATACAGATATGCAAATACCCGTGTGCCTTCCCTGTAGGGAAGGAAAT
>JAFGPL010000208.1 GCA_016936215.1 Bacteroidales bacterium | reverse complement strand
TTGTACCGCGACACTCATATATGCCCGACATTCTGTACCCGGACTGCAAAAACACGTGCCATACCTTCCTTGCACCGGGACAGTATTTTGGCTAAAGATTACGTACTCTGCCCGGCGCATCGTCGGGTAACACAACCTCCCCATATTGCCGGGCCGTTATGCTTAAGCTGCCTAGTTCCCAGCCCTAAATTAAGATAGTCCTGTAATTATTTAAAACTCGATCCTTCTAGAAAATAACAGCCTAAGCATAACTTATCAAAAAAGATTGGACTTAAAAACATGGACAGTTTTATAACCTTCGAAGATCACAAGACGAGTGACTATCTTCTCGCTGCTGAAGATTTCAATACCTCGACAAAGCCTGCTATTAAGATAAAACCTATATCATTAACCAAAATCTAAATAGAATTATTTATGGAATACAAGAGACTCAAATTCATCAATTTTTTTTGGAAAGTGACGTCTTCTCACATGATCACTTATTTTTTAATTGGCTTAATTGCATCCGTACTTCTTGACTATAAAGAGGCTTTTGAAAATCCTCCAATGTCTTTTTTTATGCGACCACTTAACTCTCCTTGGGTTGCAATTGGTCCAGTCTTACAGGTGTTTCGTGGATTAATTTTTTCAATTGTCTTATGGTTTTTTAAGGACATTTTTCTTTCCAAAGATTATGGATGGCTGAAATTGTGGGGATTAATTGTTGGTTTATCTATTTTATCAACAACAGGTCCGGCTCCAGGTTCAATCGAGGGAATGATTTATACTAAAATACCCATAATTGATCAATTAAAGGGCTATTTGGAAGTCATACCTCAGACTTTGCTTTTCTCAATCTTGTTATATTATTGGTCTCTTAAACCTAATAGGGCATGGAATATAATATCGATTATATTGGTGGCTATTATAATCATATTATGCACTATGGGATTGTTAATCTCAACATAAGAAACAAAATAAACGCCTAAGCATAACACGGACGGTATAATTAATGGGCTCGTCATGGTTTTTGCAAAACCCTGCCTTCGTGAGAAATCCTGCTGATTCTTGTACCCGGATACCCGCACCTGCCCCCAATTAAACCCCTGCACCATGACAGTCTTCTGGCTTCAAGACAAATTGTAACGCGACACTGCGCCAGTGCTCCTAATAAACATTCTGTACCGTGATAGTTTTCTGGCTCCGATCATAATTGTAACGCGACACACGTAATGCTCAATAAAACTTGTACCCGGATGGCAAAAACCACGCCGTACCCTCCTTTTCCGGCCGAAAAGACCACCTCTGCTAAAGAAACAGGATTGGGGTTCGGCCGGAATGCGTCGGGTAACGCCCACTAAATTATACCGCCGGGCCGTTATGTGGCATTTTGAGTCACATTTCATGTTAGAATGTATGAGTGATATTGTAACATGATTACTTGCATAGAAAGCGTTTATTCATCGTGATAGATAATATCTTATAAGCTTAGGAATTATAAATTTTAAATTTACTTTTGCTCAGGGCAGAATAAAAAACTAAAAGCACATTAAATATGAAACAGATTCTTTTTGCATTGCTAATGATTATACATTCAAGTTTGTATTGTCAGAATGTACAGTTTATTTCAGATGTGGAGAAAGTTGTAATGTTTTCAAACAAGTCGACAACTTTAACATCCTCGTGGGTGAAGCATCGGGAAGATTTAAATATAGAATATTTAAAATCACTTGATCCTGACAGGTTGTTACATAATTTCAGGGTTAATGCCAAATTACCATCAAATGCTAAACCTTTGGAAGGCTGGGAGTCTCCACACATTGGATTAAGGGGGCATTTCGTGGGCCATTATCTGTCGTCGGTTTCTTGCGTTGTAGAAAAATATCAGGATACCATGTTGTTGAAAATATTGAATTATATGGTAGATGAATTGTATAAATGTCAGCAGGTGCTTGGAAGCGGATACCTTAGTGCATTTCCGGAAAATGACTTCGATATATTAGAAACAAAATTCGGAAGTGTTTGGGCTCCATATTATACATATCATAAGATTATGCAGGGGTTGCTGGATATTTATATCCGAACCGGGAATAAAAAAGCCTATGAAATGGTTACAGGAATGGCAGCTTATGTGGAAAAACGAATGTCTAAGCTTAGCGATGAAACAATTGAAAAAGTATTGTATAGTGTTGGGGCTAATCCCTCCAACGAAGCAGGCGCTATGAACGAGGTACTTTATAAATTATATCAAGTATCAAGGGACCCAAAACATTTAGCATTAGCAAAAATATTTGACAGGGACTGGTTTTTAGTTCCATTATCAGAAAATCAGGATATTCTGTCGGGTTTGCATTCCAATACCCATATAGTGCTTGTTAACGGATTTGCACAACGATATTCAATTACAAAAGAAAAAAAGTACCATGATGCTGTAATCAATTTTTGGGATATACTTATGAAATCCCATGCTTATGTAAACGGTTCAAGCAGTGGACCCCGTCCCAATGTAGTTACCCCAACTTCTCTCTCCGCAGAACATTGGGGAGTACCGGGTCATCTCAGTAGCACGATGACAAATGAGATATCGGAATCCTGTGTGTCCCACAACACTCAAAAGCTTACTTCTACGCTCTTTACATGGACAGCCAACCCAATGTATGCCGATGCCTATATGAATACATTCTATAACTCTATATTGGCATTGCAAAGCGGACACTCGGGGGAGTGCGTATATCATCTGCCATTGGGTTCTCCCAGAAAGAAAGCATTCTTAAAAGGAAATGATTTTCGTTGCTGTAATGGCTCAACAATAGAAGCCTTTTCATTGCTCAATTCAAATATTTATTATCATAACGATTCTTCTTTGTGGGTGAACCTTTATGTTCCATCCAAAGTAAATTGGGCTGAAAAGAAAGTTAAGTTGGAACAAACAGGTAATTTCCCTATGGATTCATGCATTGAATTCTCTCTGTCTGTTAAAAATAAATCGTTGTTTAAACTTAACCTATTAACTCCTTCCTGGGCTAAAAAAGTAGATGTTTATGTCAATAACGAAAAGCAAAATATTGAAATCGTGCCTGGTTCATACATTAGTTTAAATCGCGAATGGAAAAATAACGATAAAATAGAGCTTATTTTCCACTATAACTTTTATATCAAAACCATGCCAGATGACAATAATGTACTGGCAATATTTTATGGGCCAAGCTTGTTGGCATTTGAAGACGCATCTGAGCTCATACTGAAAGGCGACTATAAAGGAATTTTAAATAATCTTTCGAAGGATAAAGACAGTAATACTTTTCATTTAAACAACAACGGGAAAACCTATCAACTTAAACCTTTATATGATATCGAGGATGAGTCTTATGGTGTATATGCTACAATAAGAAAATTTTGACAGAAGATACAAATATATGGTTTTCAAACCACCGAACGCAAGTGAGGTTTAGTTCTACATGCAATATACAAAATTTGGGGTTTAATAGGTTTCTCAAGGATTGTGGCTCGCATCAAGTGCTGTGTAGCTTGATAGTGAATCGTTCAGTAATCCCCAACTTTGCTTGTTGCCACCGTTATTTGGCATTTTGAGTCAATTTCCGTTATTTTATGAATTGTCTTTATGGATTTAAATATTCTTCAACTTTTGATAGAAAAAACAATAGAATTAATTTATTAAATACACCTATGGTAAAATGTAAATTATTACGATGGATTTTGTTGCACAGCCTGCTTTCATGTTTTGTTCTTTCATTATCAGGTCAAA
Source organism: Bacteroidales bacterium (assembly GCA_016936215.1). Taxonomy (GTDB): domain Bacteria; phylum Bacteroidota; class Bacteroidia; order Bacteroidales; family UBA10428; genus JAFGPL01. Next base: position 3,409 of record JAFGPL010000208.1, on the reverse strand, counting down.
GCACAAATAAGCTGTGGTATACCCAAGCTGCTACTCTCTTTGAAGAAAGCCTGGTATTGGGTAATGGTAAAATGGGTGCCTCAGTTTTTGGCGGGGTAAATATGGATAAAATTTATCTGAATGATGCTACACTCTGGAGTGGCGAACCAGTCAGCCCAGATATGAATCCTGAAGCATATAAGAGCATTCCAGCAATTCGGGAAGCATTGAAAAACGAAGATTATAAACTTGCTGATAAGTTACAGAAGAAAATCCAGGGAAAATTCTCTGAATCATTTGCTCCGCTCGGAACTTTTTTTATCGACTTTAAACATGAAAACGAAGCTCAAAAATATTACAGAGAGTTAAATATTGCCGATGCCATTTCTAAAGTTACTTATGAAATTGACGGAGTTACTTATTCGCGCGAGTATCTGGTTTCTAATCCTGCACAGGTAATGGTAATTAAACTTAACAGCAATAAAAAAGGTGCATTGAATTTTGATATAAACTTCAATAGTTTGCTTAGATATAAACTGTCCTTTGTAAATAACTCTTTACAAGCAAAAGGATATGCCCCGGTAAAAGCAGAGCCAGACTATAGGGGGGATATGCCAAATGCCGTTGTTTTTGATGAAAATAAAGGAATCCGGTTTACGGCGTTGTTTTCTGTAAAAAATACAGATGGGGTATTGTCATACACCGATAGCACTATATGTTTAAAAGAAGGCACAGAAGCTCTGGTTTTTATATCGGTGGCAACCAGTTTTAATGGGTTCGATAAAAATCCTGCTACAGAAGGTATTAATGATGTGGCCCTTGCTGAAAAACAATTAACGAAGGCATTAGCCATGCCTTACGAAACTCTGAAAAAGGAGCACTTAGCAGATTATCAGAAATTTTTTGGCCGGGTAAAACTTGACTTAGGAAAGACAGAAGCCCCGGATTTACCCACAGACGAAAGGTTAAAACGCTATGCCGAAGGTAAAGAGGATAAAAATCTTGAAATATTATATTTTCAATATGGTCGCTATTTGTTGATTAGCAGTTCGCGCACCCCTGGTGTGCCCGCGAATTTGCAGGGTATTTGGAACCCATACGTTCGCCCTCCCTGGAGCAGCAATTATACAACCAATATTAATGCTCAGGAGAATTATTGGTTGGCTGAAAGTACCAATCTTTCGGAAATGCATTTGCCAATGATGGGCTTTATTAAAAATATATCAACCACAGGTACCGTAACTGCCAAAACATTTTTTGGTGTACAAAATGGGTGGGCAGCTTGTCATAATTCAGACATCTGGGCAATGAGCAACCCTGTGGGCGATTTTGGCACCGGCGATCCTGTTTGGGCAAACTGGTACATGGGAGGCACCTGGATTAGTACACATTTATGGGAACATTATGTTTTTACACAGGATAAGAAATTTCTAAAAGAAGAAGGCTATCCTTTGATGAAGGGCGCAGTTCAGTTCTGTCTCGAATGGTTGGTGGAAGATAAAAACGGCAAATTGATAACTTCTCCGTCTACCTCACCAGAAGCCAAATATATAAATTCGGAAGGTTATGAAGGAGCTACCCTTTACGGAGGTACAGCCGATTTGGCCATGATAAGGGAATTGTTTATACAAACCATTAAGGCATCTAAGATTCTTAAAACCGATGAAGATTTCAGATTAAGAATAGAAAGTGTTCTTGCCCGGTTACACCCATATCAGGTTGGTGCAAAGGGTAATTTACAGGAATGGTATTTCGATTGGGCAGACCTTGAACCTTTGCATCGTCATCAAACACATTTGTTTGGTTTATATCCAGGACACCATATTACACCTGATAAAACTCCGGATATTGCAAATGCATGTCGCAGAACTCTTGAATTGAAAGGAGATGAAACAACAGGTTGGTCGAAGGGCTGGCGTATTAATCTCTGGGCCAGGTTGTGGGATGGAAACCACGCCTACAAAATGTTTCGCGAATTATTAAAGTACGTTGATCCTGCAGGTTTGAGCACCAATTATTCAGGTGGTGGTGGCACTTATCCAAATTTATTCGATGCACATCCACCCTTTCAAATTGATGGTAATTTTGGAGGAGCTGCTGCTGTTGTTGAAATGTTAATGCAATCATCAGATAATGAAATCAGGTTATTACCAGCCTTACCCGATGTCTGGAAAAGCGGCTCTGTAAGTGGTATTTGTGCTCGTGGAGGTTTTGAAGTGTCAATGATATGGGATAATGATGTATTACAACATGTTACTGTTTATTCAAAAACAGGGGGAAGTACAAACCTCATTTCGGGAGATAAACAAAAGCATATCTCGTTAAAAAAGGGAAGATCAATAGAATTAATTTGGTAATAATATAATGCCAGATTACCCTAAACTATATTTAGCACGTTTGGATAATCTAATTTAGTTTCTGCACATTATTTATATTTTAGCAACTTTAGAAACAATAAAAACACCACATAACAAAGGCTCATACGCAATGCGGGTTTCAGTGGTTTAGCAAGTTCAGTTCTCGTAGCAAATTTTCGTCACGGGGGATAGGTTCGCAGCTTCGAAATCCCGCACTGCGCATAGCCTCGACCGTTATGCGTAATATGCTGACAACAAGATATATGCGTAACATGTGAGATAAATATGAATAAATTTAAATCAAAAAAAAGCGATAGTTTAAAAACTTTACTGATTATAATAAGTCTCCTGATTCTTTTCCTAAGTTTTGTATTACCTTTCCTTTTAAAACAATCAATAGGAACATCTGAACTTATAATTAAAATTCTGATATCAAGCTTAATAATTGGTTTATTTATTTGGTGCTGGACCAATACTTATTATGTAATCGACAAAAATAGACTATCTGCTAATTGTGGACCATTTAAATTTAACGTTCAAATACAAGTCATTAAAGAAATAAGAACTAATCAAAAGACAGTTGCAGGAATTATTAAACCGACTTTATCATGGAATTGTATTGTAATCGAATATGGAGACATTAAAGCAATATCAATTTCACCTGAAAATCAAGATACTTTTATCAAAACCTTGACAGACAAAAACAAAGAAATTAAAATAAAATAATACGCATAACAAGGCCGGTATAGTTAATTGCCTTCGGCCAATATCATGACTCTGCTCCTACTGTTGTTTTCTGCTTTGGCCGTCCATCGCGCGAAGCTGTCATGGTTTTTGCGGGCCAGATATAGGATACTGCTCCAAAAACAAAAGTTATCTGCTGGCCTGCAAAAACACATGCCAGCTCCGACACAAACGGCAACTAACCATACCGCCTGGCCGTTAGGCTTAAATTGCTGGCTATCTGCACATAATAAGAATTCCTTGACATTCTGCTTCTAATAGAATTGCCGATATCGGGACAACTTCCAAATATTAATGGTAAAAGACCTTCACAAGATGACAACCGATGA
>JAFGPL010000207.1 GCA_016936215.1 Bacteroidales bacterium | reverse complement strand
TTCACAGAAAATAAATCAATATCGTTTAACCATAAATATTAACACTTTGCGTCTTCGCGTCTTCGCGGTGAATAATACAAAAAAAACTTAACCGCTAAGGCGCTAAGACGCTAAGAAAATGGAAAACCAGAATACTAAAAAATGACTAAAAAAATGCCTGTTATACTGTTCACAGAAAATAAATCAATATCATTTAACCATAACTATTAACACTTCGCGTCTTCGCGTCTTAGCGGTGAATAATACGAAAAAGTCTTAACCGCTAAGGCGCTAAGGAAATGAAAAAACCAGAATACAAAAAAATAGCAAAAAAAATGCCTGTTATACAGTACACAGAAAATAAATCAATATCGTTTAACCATAAATATTAACTCTTAGCGTCTTAGCGGTGAATAATATGAATTACATTCTCTCAGTTGACCAAAGCACATCAGGTACAAAAGCAATCATTTTTGATGAAAATGTCCGTTTTGTAGCAAGGAGCAATGCACCTCACCGGCAGATATATGCACAGGCCGGATGGGTGGAGCATGACCCTGAAGAAATATATTCCAATGTTTTAAAAGTTATCCGTGAAGTTATAGACCTTTCCGGAGTTGATAAGAATACAATCAGTTGTATTTCTGTTACCAACCAAAGAGAAACAGTGCTGGTATGGAATAAGTTAACCGGAAAGCCGGTTTGCAATGCCGTGGTCTGGCAATGTCTCAGGGGAGAAAAAAAGTGCAATGAACTGAAAAACAGAGGACTTGAAAAAACCATCAGGCAAAAAACCGGATTGATCATTGACCCTTATTTTTCTGCAAGCGGGTTGCACTGGATATTGAACAGTTCACAGGAAATAAAAGACAAAGCTCAAAAGGGAGAACTTGTGGCCGGTACAATTGATTCATGGCTTATCTGGAACCTGACCGGTGGAAAAGTTCATGCCACCGATTACACCAATGCATGCCGCACGATGCTTTTGAATATTCATACTTTAAGCTGGGATAAAGAGATTTGCAGCCTTTTTGATGTTCCCGTTGAAATCCTGCCCGGCCTCAAACATTCAGATGAAGTTTTCGGATATACCACTGCAAATGGATTCTTCGAAAAAGAGATACCTGTCACCGGTGTAATGGGCGACTCTCATGCCGCGCTTTTCGGACAGCGGTGTTACCACCAGGGACTATCAAAAGTGACTTATGGCACAGGATCATCGGTGATGATGAATATTGGTGCAAAGCCATATGAAGCGCCTGAAGGACTCGTTACATCAGTTGGATATAGTATTAAGGATAAAACCGATTTTGTATTTGAAGGCAACATTCACAGCACCGGCGGCACCATAAAATGGATGGTTGAATCGCTCCGGCTGATTAAAAATTCCGGAGAATCTGAAGACCTGGCCCAATCGGTTCCCTCGACAGATGGTGTCTATTTTGTCCCTGCATTTGCAGGTCTGGGAGCGCCATACTGGGACAATACTGTAAAAGCTAATATTTCAGGTATTCACGGCGGAACAACCAAGGCACATATCGTGCGGGCCGGACTTGAATCAATTGCATACCAGGTAAAAGATCTGCTTGACCTGATGACTGAAAAAGCAGGTATTCAACTTACCGGCATCAGGGTTGATGGCGGACCTACCAGAAACAGGTTTCTCATGCAGTTTCAGGCAGATATGCTCAATGCTCCTTTAACAATAAGCAATATTGAAGAAGCATCTGCGCTGGGGGCAGCCCTGGCAGGAGGATTGGGGATTGGATTATGGAAAAACACCGAAAAACTGGAAGATCTGTTTACAGAAAACACCCGGGTAACACCTGTTATGGATACAGGTCAGACCGAGTTCCTTTATGAGGGATGGAAAAATGCGGTAAGTATGTTACGTGGAACCAGAAATGAAAGGCAAAAATAATAAATATCTTTATTCAGCACTGTCTCTTTTATTGTTAGCTCCTTCAGTATCCATCGGCACTGAAAAATAAAATATTGTTCCTTTATTGAATTCCGATTCAACCCATATTTCTCCACCCAAGAGGTTAACTATTCTCTTGCAGATAGCAAGACCGATGCCTGCTCCCCTGAACAATTTCTCATTGTTGGTTTCTACTTTATAAAATGGAGTAAAGATTTTATCAAACTCAGATTTGTCAATACCAATACCTGTATCTGAGACAAAAAAACGGACAATCTTATCACTTGTTTCATATCCAAATTGTATTTTTCCCTTTTCTGTAAATTTAAGGGCATTGTTCAGCAGATTTGAAATTACCTGTCGAATTCTAGCCTTATCGCTGTTGAGATGAGGTTTTTTAACCTGGTTATCCTTAATTAAATAACTAATGTCAATCTGGTTATTATTTTTCTGTTTATACTCATTTTCAAGTTCATTCATTAGATTGTCAATAAGGAAACTTTGAATTGACAGGGATACCTGTCCCGCTTCAAGTAACGAAATATCAATAATGTCATTCATTAAGATGAGCAGCGAATCAATATTATCATTTATGATTTTTACGAACTTTGTCCGCTCTTCTTTACTGAAAGAGTAATCATTCAAAAGCTTTGAAAAACCACCAGCGGCGTTCAATGGGGTACGGATTTCATGGCTGATGTTGTTTAAGAATGCAGTTTTTAATCTGTCCGATTCCTCAGCTTTATTTTTGGCTATCAATAACTCATTTGTTCGCTCTTCTACCAGATCCTCCAGGTAATTCCTGTATTTTTCAAGCTCGCTATTCTGTTTTGTTATTTCAATCTGTTTCTCCCTGAGCATAGAATTCTTACGCGCCAATTGAAACGTGCGCTCTTTAACTACACTTTCCAAAGACCTTTTTTCCTGCTGAAGAACAAATTCGCGTCTTTTTATGTAAATGACAAGCGTAATAGCGATAATAAATGAAAGAATTACATAAAACCACCACTGTTTCCAGATTGGTGTTTTAATTATAATTTCCATAACCAAGGGAGTTTCAGTTGTAATTCCATCACCCGAGGAGGCTTGTAAAATAAAAGAATACTTACCGTGATTTAAATGGTTATAAATTGCAGTGGTGGATTTTGTCACTTGCGGAAGTTTATCATAGCCTTCCAACCTGTATTGATAATTTACCAGTAACGGTTCTTTTAAATACACTCCCAGATATTCAATTTTAACGGTATAATTACCGGGAGGAAATATCAGTTTTTCAGCAAAACCAACTTCTTTATCATTCACCTTTACAGATGTGATGTTTAATACCGGAGGCGGAAGATTTGTATTATCAAAGCCAGGATTATATAGCCAGAGGCCATGGTCAGACCCAAACAGAATATTTTCTTTACTATCTCTGAAGACAGCATTTAAGTTAAACAAACAGCCACCGCCAATTCCTGCATAGTTTTGCAGTGTTTTAATTAATAAATCTGTGGTTCTTATTCTGCTCAATCCTCCGCGGTGACCTATCCAGATAAACTGATTGCTGCCATAAACAATTGAATAACAATAGTCAGACAACAGACCATTACCGGATGTCAGATTGATGACAGTGTCGGAGGTAATCCTGAAAACCCCTGCCCCATTGGTGGCGATCCAGATGGTCGAATCGTTTTCGTTTACCACAGAATTGATGGACAGTATATCTTTTTCTGATGTGATTATGGTTTTTTCTACCTGACCATCCCGAATACGTGCAAGAATATTGCTTTGTGTTGAAACCCAGACATTGTTATAATTGTCAATATGCAAATGATTTACATTATTATGAGGCAGTCCGCCCCTGACGATTGAGAACCACGTTTGGGTATCTGAAGTGAGATCAATATTGCAAACACCTTTTTTAGTGCCTATCCAAACCTGGTTATTTTTACCCGTGATAGCGGTAATGGAATTCTCAAGCATTCCGTCACCAATTTTACAGGAATTGACTTTATGATCATCTATCCCCATTCGAAATACCCCGTTTTTATCTGTTCCAATCCAAAGTTCGTTATCACCCGAAGAAAATAATGCCGTGATGTTATCTTCCGGCAATCCGGAAAGGGTTGAAAAAAAGGCAATAATCTCTCCATCAGACTTATCTGTTTTTAAAAGTCCCTTATTGGTTCCGATCCATCTGAATCTGTCATCCACTGATATTGATTCTACTGAAGAACCGTACAAGGCTTCATCAAATGTATAATTCAGGAGGGTCTTTTCAACTAATTGTGTCAGCCCTTTACCATAATTGCCACTCCATATATTTCCTTCCCTGTCTTCGAAAACAGTTTTCACATTGTCGGTTACGAAGCCTGTTGATTTGTTAAAAAAGTCTGGTTCTGAATTCTGATATATCGCGGCTTTAGAGAGTTTTATCAATCCACTTCCGAAAGTGGCTACCCATAGATTAAATTTGCTGTCTTCATAAATATCCTGCACTCCTTTGGGAAAAAAGTCACGGGCAATTCGTGTTATACTGAATTTTTTATTTTCTGCCACAAGTCTGTAAATACCCTGATTTTCAGTTGCTATATAAAAACCGGAATCATTTCTCATCCTGACTATTTCAGAAATTTTGGTATCTGGTATTTCCTGAATCTTTTGAATTGTCTTAAAATTGGAAGATTCATCTACACTGCAATGAATGAGACCGTTGTACGAACCTAACAAAATTTCATTATTGCTGATAAATTTAAAAGAATTCACAATTTCATGATCTTTTCCCACACCTATTTTCGGTACAGACAAATTTCCACCTATTTTTAATATTCCACTATTGAAAGTACCTGCCCATACACTGCCATCGGGACTTCTTTGAATATCTGATATACCTGATACTTCTTGTGAAAGAGTTCTTGCTGAAAACTTCCTCCCATTGTAATATGTAACCTTTCCGTTCATATGCCCGAACCAGATATCGCTGCCATCTTTCAGGCAACAGGTGATGAAATTACCACCAAGCGAATCATTCATCCCATAAGAATTTATTTTTATTCCGTTATATCTTGATAATCCGTTACCTGTGCCAATCCACAGGTAACCATTATCATCCTGTATTATAGAATAGACATACGGCTGGGCCAATACGTCTGAGAATTCTCTTAAATCATACTGCTGAGGGTAAATTGAAAAACAGGAACAGAATAAATAAAGGAACATTATCCCAATGGGGGCAATTTTGAGGTATGATTTATGCAGCAGTCTGTATATCATTATTATAACCCTTTCATCATAATCTTTGGCGTATAAACCGGAATACCCCCTAAAGGAATAACAAAAAACGGCAGCGACAAGCCATATTGGTTCCTAACCACAACTACCACGTTGTTATTCAAAATCTTCAGTTTTTGATTCTTTACAAACTGAATTTCAATTGTCGTATTCTTTTCTTCCTCAAGAATCCGAAATTTATTTCTCAACCAGTAATCATCTCCGGAAACATCACACAACAGGCCATTTTTGGCTACAGAAATAATCTTTATTATCCCATCATTGTCCCAGTCAAAATTTGAAACTTCTATGGAAATGGTTTTATCATCAACAAACGGATAAATTTGAGATACCTGGTTCTGGTCGTCTGACAGGCGGAAAGAATACTCATAAGTAAAAACATTTCCTCCTTCAATGGCAAGATTCTCATCGGGAAGCTCACTTAAAAAATAGCGGTAAAGATTTCCATCGTCTCCCGATACACCCCCGGCAATTATTTTAAAAACATGTGCATCAAATTTTTCAACATACTCGCCTTCATAAGGGTTCAATGGTCCAAATGTATAATAATCTTTGTTGTATTGTTTATCCCGGCCAAAAGATTTTGACGAGAGCAGTATTCCGCTTCTGTAATTTCCAACCGGGCCAAGTGACTGTGCATCTTTGTCAGACCAGCACCCGTTACCTCCGTATAGTGAAAAGTTAACCACCGTGTTGAACTCCCCTTTTGCCTCATCCAGATCACCTCCTGTATCAGGATCGTAGACCCTGATATAAACCGGGTCAATCTGGGAAGATGGAACCATAAAGAAGAATATCTGGCAAAAATCATCATCGCCCCACGATGTTACAGCATCTGCCCCAAACGTAACCAGAAACGGTATATTTTCATCAGAAGCGGGGGCCGATTGCGTGAAAACAACCTCATCGAAAAGAATTAAACCCAATAGAATCATTAAAAATCTATACATAAAAATCTTAATATTCATTATCAATAAAAATGAATTCTACCCTGTTAGCCCGGTTAGCGTTTGGTTTTGTGGTTGTATTCAGATCAGGTCTCAGATTGCCATATCCTTTTGCGGTTACGGCACCGGATGCTGCACCTTTACCTGTAAGGAACAGGTAAAGGTTATTTGCCCAGCGCTCCGATATTTCAATACTATTATCCTGAAATTCAGGTTCAAAATTGTGTACGGCAATTTCGAGTTTAAGGTTGGGATTTTCTTTTAAAACCTGAACAAATCTTAAAAGTGTTTTCCGGGATGAAGCAGCAAATGTATCATTATTCATAGATATTTCGGGAGCAGTTGTATTATAAAGTAGTTTATATATCTCATGCTTTTGATGTTCCGGAATTTCAGAAGTTAAATATATCTTTATCTGCTTTGTTTTAAAAGAATCTGTTACATGACTTTGTACGCTTTTAAAATCAATTAAGACCGAATCTGTTAATGTATCATTAAACCCGGTATATGTGTACAACTCCTCAAGATCACTGAGTTCAATTGCAGTGTGAGCCGCTAACTCCTGGTAATCCTCAAAAATCTTAATTTTCCGGCACGAACATGCTTTGATGTAATTTCCGGAACTGTCTTTATCTCCAAGCAATCCTAATTTTACCATGTACTCACCTTTCCGGGGATAGGTATATTTTGCCGATGGCCCCCTGGAAGCAAATCCTTCACCAAAATCCCAAAGATATTCTTTGATACTGAAACCTGGTAAATTTGATTTAAACCCGTCAAAGGGTATTTCCCTGTTTATAATTCCGGCATTTGGGGAATAGATATAAACCTGCTCAGCATCTTTAAGTTCAAACCTGTAAAGCGACTGACCTATAATGGAATCCCCAAAAATGCTGTCTGTAACAAATAACTTTACTTCATATTTACCGGGACCGGGAAAACAATGTTTCACACTTAGTCCCTGCTTTTTGATACCGTTGCCAAAATCCCACACATATTTTACCTTTAGTGTATCACTTACCTTTTGATATGCATCATAAAAAAGGAAGCAGTAATTATTCGTTATCATGGTATCACATTCTGCAAACTGCACATCATTGGATTTAAAGCTGTAAATATCCGCGGTTCTGCGCCTGTCTGATGCAAAATATCCCTGTTTCAGGTTTTCATCGGTAACGAGGCTGAAATCATTAGCAGGAGAATTAATTCCGGGTGCGAGATGAAAAGGTGTAATCCATTCACCATTAACCTCAATGGTATAAAAGATATCTTTACCTCCCAAACCTTCATGTCCGTCTGAAGCAAAGAAAAGTTTCCCCGATTTGCATTGAAACGGAAAAGATTCGTTTTTCACCGTATTAATTATAGCCCCAAGGTTCACCGGTTTCTCCCATTCGTTACCATTCAGGTTACAGTAGTATAGGTCGGTTCCTCCATATCCGCCCGGCATATCTGATGCAAAGTACAGCCTTGTTCCATCATTGCTGAGAGCCGGAGTAATTATGGAGTATGACAGGCTGTTATGTACAAATGGTTTAATATTAGTCCATTTCCCATCTGCCAGTTCTGCAAAAAAAATACCAAGTGTGTTGGAAGTGTCTGAAATATCTTTTAAGTGGTTCAGAATTATATTATTTCTGCCAAAATACATCATGTTACCCGTTTCATTAAATGTTACAGGACCCTCATTATAATTGGTGCTGATTTCTTTGGCAAACAATCCTGATCTTCTGATGCTACCGCTGTCTCTTAAACTGGCGAAAAAGATATTGAACAGCTTTTCATGGTTGCTTTTATAAGTAATCAGGGAGTTGTTCCTGAGGTTACTGCAATAGACAATACCATGGTTGTAATAAACAGGTGAAAATTCATCATTGGTATTCGTACTAAATGGGGCCAAACTAACATCATACTGGTCTGATTGTGCAAAAGAATTGCTTAATAGCCCAAATATTAACAATAACAATATGTTTACTCTCCTTTTCAAATTTAGAATAAGTGCTGTTTATGACTATTTTCTAGTAATTATTCATGCGATTAATATTGTAAATATTCAGATATTCAGAAATAAAAATTTCACGCAGAGATTGCAAAGTTTTTTAAAACAGATCGCAAAAAATTAATAATTAGCGCCTTGCGTTCTTTATCATTTTTTCGCAAACTTTGCGTGGAACTTTTATTTTTTTGTTAATCAGGTATTTGATCTTTCCCTTAATACCTGAGTAGTTACATTTTCTATATTTTGTACCATTTAAAACTGTATAGGTCCAATTATATCGGCTTTATATTCAAATATATAATTTAGCATTATTTCGTTTGAATTAAAAGAGAAATTGTTATTCCCGATTCCGAAATCGTATGAATAAGCAACCCTAAGCTGCCTGTTTACCTGGCATTGTAAAATAGCTGCAAGTGTATTTTTTGTACGATATACCATTCCCATCCATAATCTGTCGTTATAAATCAGTTGTGTATAAATATCAGTCTGGATGGTATTTTCATTTTGATACTTGATGAGCACAGAGGGGTAAAAAATTAACTTTTGCGCCAATCCAAATTTATAACCTGCCATCAGATGATAATTATAATCTTTAAAATCATTCAGGGTCACGTACCTGTCAGATTCGGTCTGATACTCATGTGTTAAGAAAAATGGCAACGAAATTCCGATATAATATTTATTGGTATTATAATAGACCCCCATACTGAAATCAGGCACAATTCCTTTAGTCAATTCATCGTTCAGGAGTTGATCATCTGTGTCGGTTGCAGCCAGTTTATTCCAGGTTGTCCTGCAGACTGTCATTCCAATACCAAATCCAAAAGCAATTTTTCCATTTCCCATGTTCATTCTGTAAGCATAGTTACCCACCATGCTTGTCTGATTGCTGATCCCGATTCGATCATTTAGCAAGCAAAAACCTATCCCCACCTGCTCTCTGTTTAAGGAGCTGTGAGCAGAAAAAGCCATCGTTTTTGGAGAGCCTTCAAAACCTGTATTGGTTACCCTGTACAAAACAACGGCGTCAAGAGCACCAAGGCTTCCGGAATAAGCAGGATTAATGGCCAGCGAATGATGCACAAAGTGATCAGACAGAGGAATTAACTGTGCCTGTTGTTGGATCATGCAGAGTAAGAATAGCAATATGGTGATGACTATTCTGTGCATTATTTAACCTTAATTAATAAAAAACCCTTATGAACAGAACCATTTGCCAGTTTTAAAATATAAAAATAGCTGTCACCCGGGAGTTCCGTGCCCTTCTGATTTTTCCCATCCCAGTTATTCGTATAGTCAGTGCTTCGGAATTGTTCAATGCCCCACCTGTTAATAATTACCAATTCTGCAGGGCTGTGATTTTCTATTCCGTTGATTACAAAAAAGTCGTTTTTACCATCACCATTTGGCGTAATTACTTGTGGTATAAACAGATTATGAACAGTAATTACCATTGTATCCGAAACTGTGCAATTCTGCCATGTAACAGTCCATAATAAAACATTCTCTCCGGATGATAGTCCGGAAACCTGTGAAACAGGAGAAGAATCATCTTCAAATGTTCCATATCCCGAAGAAAAAGACCATGTTCCGGTCCCGGGACCAGTTAATTGTCCCTGCAAACCGGTGGTTCCAATTCCCTCCAGCACCTGATCATCACCCGCGAATGCATTTATTTGAATAACTGCTAATTCAGCGCTTGCACTGTCAGAGCAACCATTCCTGTCTGTTACGGCAACGCTGTACGAACCTTCTGTACCGGTTTGAATTTCAGAAAGTGTTTCACCTGTTGTCCACTGGTAATAATCGCCTCCTTCGGCTATAAGAGTTGCAGAGTGTCCATTACAGATTACTCCGTCATTATCAGTAATTCCCGAATTTTCAATGATCGTAATTTTTGCATCGGGAAGCGGATTTTCAGTAGTCTCAACTTCAGTTGACGACTTTGATTTACAGCCGATTGAGTCATAAACAATTACACTAAAATATCCGGAAGATGAAACGTTTATACGCTGTGTTTTTTCGCCGGTTGACCAGAGATATGACTCCCCGTGACTGGCTGTAAGAACCACACTGTCCCCCTCGCAGAAAGATAAATTACCTGATATTTTTATTACAGGATCAGGAATCAAACAGGTTGTTTGAATCAAGTCATATACCGTTTCATTTTTAAGATCTTCCAGATTGCCATAACTGCAGCCTGAGTTTGGATATGGAGAGGTTCCGGGACAACTGAAAACAGGGTATAAATCAGTATCCAGGCTGTCAGACAGGGTACCGGTAACAAATACATTTGAAGGAATATCATTACTGATGAATGTTCCGTAAGTCACGGTACCCAGTTTTGAAAAATTTCCTGATATAACGATATAAGCATCCTGATTTACTGCTATAGTTGCTTTATTTTCTGAAACAAGATTGCCATAAATGATAAGGATAGCCCCGGAATTAACATACAAACTGTTGTTGTTACCAATGGTTAAATCTCCATATATCACCAGGGTATCATTGATACTTAAATAGGAAGAATTACCGTTAATGGTAACTGAAGAGCCGCATCTGATAAAACCGTTGATGATAATATTTGAACTCAAAATGTTGGTCTCTGGTGCATCCCATACCGGTTCCCAGCTTGAAGGATTTTCCCAGTCACCGCTATAATTGTTCATGGTAACTCGATCGGTTTGCGAAAAACCAGCAATACAGGTCAAACACAATATACCTGCAATAATTGCATATTTTCGTATTTTTATTTCAAGAGAAGTTAATGGAATGCAACTGCACAGATAAACCGGACAATCAAACTTGAAAAAAACCTTAAAGGTTGAAGGGCAATAAATAAAAGACTTTAATGCAGTTTCGATGTTAAATTTATTGAAGCGCATACAGCTACAAATCAATAAGAATTGTCATCCGGCTTTAAATGACATTCAATTAAAATAATACGGTATATACTTAGGATAAGTTAAATTATTTACATGAAATGCACAATAGGATATATCAATAAATCTTAATAGGTGGCCTAAATAGGATCAGAGTATTTTCAGATACAGTTTTTTACGGAATTAAACCATGGTATATGTTATTTTATCAGACTGTTGAGGTATATTTCCAGATTTGTATAATTTCCATCTAATGTGTAATGATTTCTGTCTGAAGGATTATTTGGTTTTAAATTATGTATTTGCTCCCATTCATCAGGCATTCCGTCTTTATCTTTATCTGTTAGTGCGGGTAATGATCTTAATTCAGGCCAACCGCCTACCGAATTCTGGTTGTCAATAATTCCGGTGTTTACGCCCCACGAACCACCATATTCACATGTTCCGCTTACTACCTCTCTTAAAATTCTTTGGTCTACAGCATCCCTGGCTGGCATAAAGGCACCCGCATTTTTTAAAACCAGCCGGTAAGCTTCTTCGGGCGTATGTGTGGTAACAGAAGCAAAGTGAAACGGAGTATCAATCCTGGAGTGCATTTTTTCTTCTTCGCTGGCACCCTGCACACCATATTTCCAGTTGTCAGCAGAAGTTTCGGGACTGACTTCAACAAAATCTCCTGTGATATAGAACCTCCCGGCCCATAAGGTATCGGGCTGCACCCTGGGATTAAAGAAGAAAAGATCAAGGTCGAGTATCCGGAATCTTACTTTGCCTTCTTTGGTTCCCGGCCCCGGTTTGTAATAATTATTTACTATATTGTGGTTGCCTTCCTCTCCGCCATATGCACTCTGATAACCCCAGTTAAAGATCACATTGTTTCTGAAATCAACCAGTTCAAGGTCGGGACGCCCTGAGTATCTTGAACCGCAAAACCTTGGGTTACGGCTGGTATGGCACGACAACAGGTTGTGATGAAATGATGCACCATGGCCTCCCCAGATACCGCCATACCCGTGTTTGCCTTTCGGATGTCCCGCATTATAAAGACTTTCGCTGATAATGCACCATTGAAGCGTAAAATCTTTGTTATCATAAAATGAAGCAGTTTCATCTATTGACCAACTCATGGAACAGTGATCTATAATGATACTCTTTTGATTCTTGCAATTGATGGCATCCTGTGCAGAACTTTGCAATTTATCATTCCCGCACCTGAACCTCATGAACCTGATGATAACATTATCAGCCTCAATAGAAAGAGGGAAATTCTTGATGCAAATCCCACCACCAGGCGCAGTCTGTCCGGCAATCGTAACATTTCCATATTTGATTTCAAGCGGAGATTGAAGTGCAATGGTGCCGGAAACAGCAAATACAATTGTTCTCGGAGTATTTTGCTTAACGGCCCATCTCAGGGATCCTTTTTCAGTATCTTTTTCGCTATCAGTGAGTTTGTCAACAATAATAACTTCTCCGCCCCTGCCCCCTGTTGTAAATCTTCCAAATCCTTCCGCCCCCGGAAAAGCAAGGGGCTGGGCAGTGAGATTTGCCATTATTAAGAACAATAATATGGTTGAAGTACTTTTTATGATTTCCATTGTTCTGTCAATTGTTTCCGGATACCACTAAACTGTAGTTTGCTACATGAAATAACCGGCTGCTAAATGCAATTCGTTCAAATTACTGGTGAAAATAGCCTGGTCTTAATTCTTAATAATACTCATTCTGTTGGTAACAGTTACTTTACCGTCTGTTAAAGAATAAAAATACACTCCAGCGGGCATTTCCCCGGTACTTATTGTTATCTCATTAATTCCACCATTGAAATGTTTTGTCGGCATTTCAGAAATACACCTGCCATACATATCATGCACTGTTAGTTTAATTTCTGCTGGATCAGCCAGTTCAAAAACAATGATTGCACTTTCAAAGGCCGGGTTCGGATAACAATATGTACTGATATTTTGAGAGATTGCTTCATTTACAGAGGATACATCTTCTACAAAAGTAGCTGTAAGGTTTTTATCATCATTCATAGCGATATTTAGAGTTGCAGCAGTGCTAACCGTATCACCTGTCCAGCCTGTAAACTTCCAGCCTGATGCAGGAACAGCTTTTATCTCTATTACCATACCTGAAACATAAGAGCCCGAAGCGGGTGTCACAGTGCCACTGCCGGTTACCTGGGCTGTTAGCCCGAAAAGAACAAGCTCCGGATGAACCACAAGACTGTTCAGGTATTTTTCCAGCATGGTGTAGCCGTCGGTACCAACGGTGTTTCTGTCGTTCGGATCGTTAATATTCAGTCCGTTTAATGTTTCCCATGCATCGGGCATCCCGTCATGGTCGGTATCAAGCGGGGCCTCAGTGGATTTGAGCAAAGGCCATCCTCCTACATCTGTCTGTGTATCTATAAGTCCGTTGGTGCTGCCGTTAGAGCCTGTATAGGTATATGATCCGTTATAAGTTTCGCTGACTATGCGTTTATCAATAATATCACGGCTGATGCTGGCACCAACATGTGCCAGTACACTCGCGAAAGCATCTTCAGCCGTTTCTGTAACAATCTGACCTTTATTAAATTCTGTAACAGATTTCAGTTCGCTTAGCGGTTTTGTAGATGGATTGGGGTGAATGCCCATCCAGTTGTCGTTATTAACTGTGGCGCTCCCATGCATATAATTACTGTCAACGAAGAAGACACCCCATACACCGGCTGGCTGTGCATTTGAACCATTGTCAGCATTTGGAGAAAAAATGCGTGATTGTACATTTGATTTTGTGGCCGGGCCTGGTTTATAATAATTGCCGACAAAATTGTAGCTACCTCCTTCGCCGGCGTAACCGCTGTTACTGCCCCAGTTATAGATAACATTGTTTCTCATGTCAACCAGTTCCAGTGCAGGCAGGTTAGAGTACCTGCTTCCGCACATACGCGGGTTACGGCTGTCGTGATGGGCCAGCAGGTTATGGTGAAAACTTGCTTTTTTACCACCCCAGATTCCGGCATAGCCATGTGTGCCTTTATCATGTATAGAGTTTCGCAGACTTTCAGACAGAATGCACCACTGCATTGTAAAGTTTTCATTATCGTAAAACGATGCACACTCATCGGTACTCCAGCTCATAGAGCAGTGATCGAGAATAATGTCTTTCTGGTTCCTGCCCCAGATGGCATCACCTTCAACATTGGCTGCATCGCCCATGCGAAACCTCATATACCGGATAATGACATTGTCGGCATCCACTACCGCCGGGTAATCTCTTAAACAGATACCATCGCCCGGTGCAGTCTGACCAGCAATGGTTATGTTACCATTTTTAATACTCAGGTTTTTGGTTAAATTAATGGTGCCTGAAACCCTGAAAACAATGGTACGGGCGCCTGACATCTCAACACCATATCTCAGGCTTCCAACACCGGCATCTGAAAGGTTTGTTACCTCATACACCACACCACCACGGCCTCCTGTTGTATAACAACCGAATCCTTCGGCACCGGGAAAAGCAGGTTGCTGGGCTGTGGTATGCGACTTACCGGTTAAGATAAAAACTACTAAAAGAAAGAAACTTAAGTTTTTCATTATCATTTATTTATATATCTATATTTAAATTTTTGCATTTGGTTAAATTACGGTATCAACCTTTTATCGCAGGTGTTAAAACCCAAAAGGTGTTTTGTATTGATTCAGGGTGGGCAGCTATATTTTAAAACAGTCTCTTTTACGAGAAAAAAGCCTGATAGTTAGGTATTACAAAACATTTTTAAAACAGGAGGGTGTTCAAAAACCGGCAATTACAATATTATTTATTTTGCTGTTTTCCGTGTTTTTCAGTTACATTGTTAGTTTACACCATGGTATGCCAATATATTCTGAACATCCTCCTGTCTAAGTTTACTAATTTAAAAAGGTCTCCAACGCGGGTCACCTGAGTTGTTCCTGCCTGGAAAAGCAACATCCTTGAATTCAAAATTCATTCCTTCATAAGGGTCTTTCCAGAGATCTGCGGCAGTGCCGGTATAGGTATTGGATGGAAACCCGGGTATGGGACTGGCTGCAAAAGAAAAGTCTCCGGTAGCCCAGGTATTAAGAATATCAAAGGTTGTGGAAGCCAAACCCTGGATACCTGTGGTTGCAACCCCTCCGGTAACATCCTCATCCCAGGCATGTCCCCATATTGTATTGTATATTTTAATACCAT
>JAFGPL010000206.1 GCA_016936215.1 Bacteroidales bacterium | reverse complement strand
TACCGCTCCGACTTTGCTCAAACAGCAGCCCATCAACTAAGGAATTGTTGTTTGTCCTCGCCATTGGCGAGGGAATCTTTGATGAAATTATTATTTGTAGCATTTTTTAAAAATTTCTTTATGTCCAAATATTTTTTGCTTGATCCAAGATATGTAAGCTGATGTCTAAAATCCGGATATATATATCTCCCTAAAAATGTTACTTATATTTCGGGTCTAGCAATGATTGAGGTATAGTTTCATCAACGTTCTCCGGCCAATTGTAAAACATTGTGCTGCATTGTTTAAAACAGCACAATTTACATTTTTTTTTCTGTTAACCCGAATTATTCAACCAATACTAAGAAGACAGGTTAGAATTACCCTGTCTCTGTTATAAAACAACCATCTCCCTCGGGTAAACCGTAAGCAACTCAAATGAATCATCTGTTACAACCAAGGTATCTTCAATTCTTATACCATGTTTACCCGGAATGTAAATTCCCGGCTCGATGGTCAGCACCATATTCTTTTCGATGCGCGATACTGTGCTCTGCCTGATAAACGGTTCTTCATGAATATCAAGGCCTACACCATGGCCCATGCCGGGATAATAATACTGAATGTATTTATCAGGAATGGCCGCCCTTACCACATCATCCGGTACAGTGGCCGGAATGGCAGGTTTAATTGATTTTAATGCGTCCATCTGTGCCTCCTGCACCACATGGTAAAGTTCCTTCTGCTCTTCATCCGGCTCCCCCAAAATAAATGTCCTGCTAATGTCGGCATGGTACCCTTTGTACAAGGCACCAAAGTCAAATAACACAAAATCACCGGGCGCCAGTGTTTTTTCACCGGGTTTTCCATGAAGCAGTGAAGTTCTTGAACCTGAGAGAACAATGGTGTCAAAGGACAGGTTTTCAGCGCCGCAAACTTTCAGGTTGTACTCTAATCTGGCAGTGAGTTCAATTTCGCGAATACCGGGTTTGATAAAGGGAACAGTCTGTTTCAATGCCTCAACAGATATTCCGCATGCTTTGCGAAGCGCGGCAATCTCTTCGTGGTCTTTGATCTGCCTAAGTTTCTCAACAGTTCCTTCCAGGCTCACGAGTTCAACGTTTTCCAGTCCCTCGTCCAGCATTTTGTGGGTGGACACAGACATCACATGGCCTTCAATGCCCATTCTTTTAACAGAAAGTTCATTGGCGAGGTGCCGGTATGTCCTTATACCATAGCGTTCGTTATTGAGCCATGAAAAAATTTCTATTTCTCCAAAACATTCATCTGCAGCCTGCTCGGTATAACGACCATCGGTTAGCAACAGCGTTTTTCGGGGTGTTACAAGCAGCAGTGATGAGTCGCCGGAAAACCTGCTCAGGTAGGTGACATTCGATTTTGACGAAACCAGAAATGCATCAATCCCCTGTTCTTTCATTAAATTCAGTAAAGCTTTTATCCTTTTCATTCGTTATATTTTTTAGGGTAAATCCTGCTTTGACACCTCATTTTTTTCGTAAGGAACAGCGTGACAACTAATGCAGGTAGTCGTTTCAGGAAAGTACCGGTTTAATATGGAATAAAGGCCGGGATCGTATTCCTTAAGTTCGATCCGGGTATTGATATGATTATGTTTGCCGTCAGGCTCCGGGACTTCCGCGTTCACGTTGAACCAGTCCTGCACCCCCTCTGCCCAGTATTCTTCAATATTGGTGGCGGCATAGGTACCTTTCCATTTTCCTTCGGCTAAAGCTTTGTCAAGCGCTTTCTGCAACCTTGAATTGATTTCCGGGTCAACCTGGATAATACCGACCAGGTGAATGGTATGCGCAAATTCATGAATAAGAATATCTTCGGCATGGTATTTATCTATCTGGTAGCATAACAGGTTCTCTTCAGCGCAGGTTGTCAGGGGAAGCTCCATGCTGCCGCCCAGTCCCCTTGCCCGCACATCCCAGTTAAGGGAGGTGTCATTTGCCAGATATCTGTGTTCGGGAATATCGGTAGTGCCCTCGTACCTCGCCATCACCCCTACCCTAACTCCGGTGTCCTTCATTTTACTCACCACAGGTTCGGGAAGTAACCCTGTCATAGCAACAATGATATCCCGTGCCTTGATAAGCGCTTTGTCCGGTACCCTCCAGGAACTTATGACCGGAAATCCGTTTGCATCAAGGTATTTTTTATAAAACGCATCAAGCTTCAGGGACTCCGGCGGTGCAGTGATTTTTACATTTTTTTGTTCATCCTGAAACGTAAGTTCTTTGTTTTCAAATGGTACAGGCACTTCATTATCAAAGCTGAAAAATATAAAAACCGCAAGCGAAAATGTAATGATAAGTTTAGGGCTCATTATTCATTGATTTTGAACAGGAAAAATACAAAAAATATGAATAAAACACGGCCTTTCAGGATGGTTTTTTCTAAAAAAATCATATATTTGAGGTCTATGATTCTGCAATACATCCATAGAAATTTATACCACAATTTCGGCAAAGGGCTCTTTGAATGCTGGATGTTATAACCCTTGTTTTTTAGCATATTGGCGATTCTTTTGCCATGCATTTTTTCTTTTAATAATTCATAATCCATCAATAGTTTATTTACATAAATTATGTTGTAATTGCCCGTGAAGCATGCATGTGATATGGTTTAAAATTCTTGCAGTAACTTTAAAATATTGAAGATTTAACCGTCCTGATAAACCTCTTTGAAATAAAAAATTTTAACATAAAATGAAAAACACATTAGGCATTCTGATAATTATCTTTTTAGTTCTACTTGTAAAATCCCCTTCCGGCTTCTCACAGGTGAGTATTGAAGATTACCAAAGGGCCGACTCCGTGATGAAATTCAACAATCTGGTTTATCATGGGGCTATAACACCAAACTGGATTGACAGTTCGCACTGTTTCTGGTATAAGGTAAAGACACGTAAGGGACAGGAATATTTTATGATAGATGCCCAAAAACTTAAAAAAAACCCCGCGTTCGACCAGGAAAAACTATGCAGAGAAATCAACAGGTTAACAGGAAAACAATATAAACCATATTCGCTGCCCATTTCGAATATTTCGTTCTCCAAAAACCTGAAAGAGTTACATTTCGAACTTGACAGCTTTAAATGGAAATGCAACCTTGCCGGCTACAAAACCGAAAAAGGGGCGAGGCTGGAAAAAGCCTCAAAACAAAGATACTGGGGAGAGAGTATTGATGAACTGGGCAATTCACCGGTAACATCGCCCGACAGCCAGTGGGTTGCATATGTTAAGAACTTTAATGTTTATATTAAAGGCCTAAAAACTTCCGAAGAATTTCAGCTAAGCTTTGATGGTTCAGAGGGTGAATTTTATTCATCCTATTTTGAATGGTCGCCTGACTCAAAATATGTCGCTGTTAACAAGGTGAGGGATAACAAAAAGCGCTATGTCCATTTTGTGGAGTCATCGCCCAAGGATCAGTTACAGCCCATACTGCAAAAAATTGAATACCTGAAACCGGGAGATGCTTTACCGGTAAAAATGCCTTCACTTTTCAGTATTGCTGAAAAGAAACAAATTCACTTTAGCACAGATGAATTTAAAAATCAGTACCATCTGTCAAATCCACAGTGGTGGAAAGACAGCCGGGGGTTTACATTTGAATTTAACCAGCGCGGGCACCAGGCATATCAGGTAGTTGAGGTGGAAGCACCAACCGGAAGTTTAAAGACTATCATTGATGAACAGAGCAGTACCTTTATTGATTACAGCAGTAAGCGTTACCGTTATGATGTAAATGATGGTGAGGAAATTATCTGGACCTCGGAAAGGGATGGATGGAATCATCTGTATCTCTTTAACGGGAAGACCGGAATGCTGAATAACCAGATCACAAAAAGCGAATGGGTGGTACGGGGTGTTGTTAAAGTATTTGAAAAAGAGCGGCAGGTTATTTTTAAAGCAAGTGGCAAAAATCCGGGCGAAGACCCCTACTTTATTCATTATTACAGGATAAATTTCGACGGAAGCGGCCTTACAGACCTAACCCCTGAACCTTTTAACCATGACATAAGTTTCTCTGATGACTATCAATATTTCGTTGACTGTTATTCATCTGTTGAAGAACCCCCTGTAAGCGTTTTGCGCGCTGCCTCCGACGGCAGGGTATTGATGCAGGTTGAAAACGCCGATATTTCAGAGTTACTAGCAACCGGATGGAAAGCCCCCGAAGTGTTTCATACCAAAGGCAGGGATGGCAAAACAGAAATCCGGGGCAATGTCTACCGCCCCTCAAACTTCGATCCTGAAAATCAATACCCGGTGATTGAGTACATCTATGCCGGTCCGCACAGTTCGTTTGTGCAAAAGAACTTTTATCCCGTACCCTGGTTTGCAGGAGTGGCAGAGCTTGGATTCGTAGTGGTGCAGGTTGATGGCATGGGTACTTCGAACCGTTCAAAGGCTTTTCATGATGTCTGCTGGAAAAACCTGAAAGATGGCGGATTTCCCGACCGGATCATCTGGATAAAAGCGCTCGCAGAGAAATATCCTTATCTTGATACCACCAAGGTTGGCATATTCGGTGTTTCAGCCGGAGGCCAGAATGCCATGTCAGCCCTTTTGTTTCATCCCGGGTTCTACAAAGTATCTGTCTCATCATGCGGCTGTCACGATAACCGAATGGATAAAATATGGTGGAACGAACAGTTTATGGGATACCCCATTGGCCCGCATTACGAAGCATGCTCAAACGTAGTGAATGCAAACAGGCTACAGGGCAAACTTTTGCTGATGGTTGGTGAGGTTGATGACAATGTTGACCCTTCCTCTACCATGCAGGTTGTCAATGCACTGATTAAGGCTGATAAAGATTTTGAGCTTCTGGTGCTGCCGGGGGAAAAACATACAGCCGGGGGAAAATACGGGGAACGAAGAAGAAGGGATTTTTTCGTCAGGCACCTGCTGAATAGTGATCCACCGGATTGGAATAAAATAACAGAAAATGAAAAGTTGTAATGAAATAATTCATAAATGGTTAATGAATTAGATATCGGATTAAATAAATTCAAAAAAAGAAATCTCCTGCAGATCACGCAGATATTCGCTGATTTTTTCTGCGTAAATCCGCGTTATCTGCGGGAAAATATTTTGTCATAATGATATGAGTATTTATATCACATAGGAATACAAAAAAAATGACCGGAAGAATTAAATATCAGGTTTATATGAATATATATTGCAACTAGGGTATTTACTTCTCGCCACTAAGTTGTATCTTTGTGTTCATGGAGTATCCGAGAGACCAAATGGAATTTGAGAAGATTTTT
>JAFGPL010000205.1 GCA_016936215.1 Bacteroidales bacterium | reverse complement strand
TCCGGTGTTTACGGGACAAGCTGTGAGAAAAGGTTCTTCATCCCGATGCATCGGGATTCAGAATGACAAGAGAAGTGACTTTTTACATAGCTTCGTTTCAAAATAATTGACTTTTTATACAGCTTCAAGTCTCTTCGGCATAAAGAAATTATAAGTATTATTATATGAACTGACACTAAACAAAATCTGCGCTAATCAGCGCAACCTGCCAGATGTCAGGCTGGTCTGCGGGAAAATATTATACTAATTAAACAGAAACCCCTTCAAAAAACCAACATGAAAAAATGCAAAACCATCGGATACCTGTCAATGATTGCTACCATAGCCATTTTTAATATTGGCATGATGCCATTAGCCGGGCAAATAAGTACATTTCAGAAACTCAGTTTTAACAACAACTGGGAGTTTGTCAGGGACATGGATACATCCATTGTCGGGTCACTATTTGTGCATCAGGGTGAGTCTGCATTCCAATGGGAAAATGTCTCCCTGCCACACACGGCATCCGTCGAACCGCTGGTAATGGTTGACAAACAATGGCAGGGATATTGCTTTTACAGAAAGTTCTTTAAAGTTCCGGAAAATTCAAAAGGCAAACACATTGCCATAAAGTTTGAAGCTGCCATGCAGGTGGCGGAGGTTTATCTTAATGGAGAATACCTCACTACCCACCTGGGAGGCTATTTACCTTTTTATATTGATATTTCTGATAAGGTAAACCACAATGGTGAAAACTGCATGCTTGTGCGGCTCAATAATCTCGACAATCCGCTGGTGCCGCCCGGTAAACCAATAGCAGACCTTGATTTTTGCTACTACAGCGGCATATACCGAAATGCTTATATGGTAGTGAAAGACAGGATTCATATTACCAACCCTGTGGCTGCCGCACGGGTAGCCGGAGGCGGTATTATGGTATCGTTCAGCAATGTTTCTTCAGAAAGCGCCACTGTTCAGGTTAAGGCAGATGTACAGAATGACGGGAAAAAAGCAGGTAATGTTTTTGCAAGGTTTATTTTAAAAGACAAAAAGGACAACCATGTTTTTTCTCAGGCTTTACCTTTTTCGGAAATTAAATCTGTTGAAAATGTAATATTTACAGGTCAGTTAAAAGTGGACAGGCCCGTACTGTGGAGCCCGGACAATCCCTATTTGTATAACCTTACTGTTGAACTTGTAAATAAAGAAGAAGAGATAATAGACCGGGAAACCTTAAAAATTGGCATCAGGAGTTTCTCCATTACCCCGTCTGAAGGGCTTGTGATGAACGGAGAAAAAATAAAAATCCGCGGAACCAACCGCCACCAGGAATATCCATACATTGGCAACGCCTTATCTGACAATGCACAATATCGTGATGCCTGGAAAATTAAAGCAGCAGGTTTTAACCTTGTAAGGCTTTCGCATTACCCGCAATCTCCTGCCTTTCTTGACGCGTGCGATGAGCTTGGCCTGCTCGTGATGAATTGCATCCCGGGCTGGCAGTTTTATGGCAATGAGGAGTTTCAGAAAAACAGCATTCGGGATGTTCGCGATATGGTAAGAAATGACAGGAACCATCCATCAATTATTCTTTGGGAAGCATCGCTGAATGAATCGGGGATGAAACGTCCGTATATGGAAAAAGCTCATCAGGCAGTGAAAGAAGAATTGCCTGATCAGGAAAACTATACCTGCGGATGGATAGACGATGTGTACGATGTGTTTATACCTGCACGCCAGCACGCCAAACCGCCATATTACTGGAACAGGTATGCCAAAGAAAAACCAATCTTCATTGCAGAATATGGCGACTGGGAATATTATGCCCAGAATGCCGGCTTTAACCAGAAAGAATTTGCCGATCTGAAGCAGGAGGAGCGAAACTCACGCCAATTGAGGGGCCACGGGCAGATTAGACTGGCACAGCAAGCGTTGAATTACCAGGAGGCTCACAACGACAACCACAACGGCCCTGCATTTGGCGATGCCAACTGGCTTGTATTTGATTACAACCGCGGATATGCCCCCGATATTGAAGCATCGGGTATAATGGACATTTTCAGGCTGCCCAAATTTGCTTATTATTTTTATCAAAGCCAGCAAAGTACCTCGGTGAATTCATCATTGCCTTTCGGAAAACCAATGATTTATATAGCCAATTACTGGAACGACTCAGCTTACAAAGATGTAAAGGTATACAGCAACTGCCATGAAGTGGAACTAAGCCTGAATGGCAAGACAATAGCAAGGCAAAAGCCCGATACCGACAGGTACAGCAGCAATCTTGCCCATCCCCCGTTCACGTTTAAGTTATCTGCTTTTGAAGCCGGCACACTTAAAGCAAAAGGATATATAAATGGTGAAAAAATTATTGAAACCGATAGAAAGACACCGGGAAAAGCCTTTCAGATTAAACTGGATATTGACTTAAGCGGAAAACCTCTTGCAGCAGGTTGCAACGATATTGTCTTTGTATATGCCTCGGTAATGGATGAGAACGGGACAGTGGTTCCGGATGACAACCGACCGGTTAAATTCAGTATTGAAGGCAGTGCAGAGCTCGTGGGGACAAATCCCATTGAAGCCGAAGCAGGCATTGCGACAATTATTTTAAAAGCAGGTGATACACCGGGCAATCTTGTTATAAAAGCCGAAACAGAAGGGCTGAAGCCCGGTTCGATGAGTGTTGAAATGAAGTAATCGTTGCTGCCGGAAAAGCTTTCCAAAAGTTCAAAACTTTTGGAAAGCTGCAAATAGTATATTAACAAATTCAAAATCCAGGCATAACCAGGTACTAATTCTTTCCCTTCTGGGATGGTATAACAGCATAAGTAAACCTGCTATATATCAGGGAAGGTTCATCTTGCATATAGAGGTTGAAAACCATGCTGATCCAAAAAAACAAAAAAGGTCCAAGTGGATACTTGAACCAGTTTTTTGTTTTTTACCAAGCTTGAACCAGATGGAGATTTTTATCAGATATTTTTCCTAATTTTGTCGCATAATAGAAAAACAAAGGATTTTGTAAATTATAAATCTCGATTATGACTATTTCTGAGCGCATAAGATTGATAAGGCAGCAAAAAAATATCTCGCAAAACGAGCTTTCTAAAGCTGCCGGAATAAATGTTAAAAGCCTTTCAAGGTATGAGCTTGGAACAAGCGTTCCTCCTGCCAATGCATTAAAGGCTATTGCCGATGCTCTTGGAGTTTCTGCTGATGCTCTATTGAGCGATGATACTGCTCAAATAAAGGATAAAGAACTATTCAAAAAATTTGAGGCTATACAAGATATGGGTGGGGATACTAAGAAAATGATTATTAACTTTCTTGACCTCGCAATACGTGATTATAAAGCAAAACAGGCTTACGCCGGATAAAACTTTAAATTATGAAGCAATTAACATTAAATATTAGCGACAATAAATTCAGCGCCTTTTTGGAGTTTATTAAAACGCTGGATTACGTAGAAGTGCCAGAAGCAGATAAAAAGGCATTGAACGAACTGCAAAGCAGCCTTAATCAGGTTAAATTAATGCAGGAAGGTAAAATTGAAAAACAATCGGCTGAAGATTTTTTAAATGAGCTATAGCGTATTTCCAACCCCCGATTTTAAAAAGTTCTTCAAGAAGCTTGCTAAAAAACACCCTTCTCTGAAAGCCGATTTACAGGAACTTACTAAAATCCTGAAAGAGCAACCGGATTCAGGTATTTATCTTGGTCACGGCATTCATAAAATCCACTGGCCATTACCTCTAAGGGTAAAGGAAAGTCTGGCGGTGCAAGGGTTATCACTTATCTTGTAACCGAAGATAACGAGGTTTACCTTGTTTACATCTACGATAAAAGCCAACTTGAAAACATTACCAAAGAACAGATTATTGAACTGCTAAAAAAAGCAGGGCTTATAACGGATTTTAATTCAAAAATCCGTTAAAACATCTTTATAGATTGGCCGAATAAATACATCAATCCAATAAACTGTTGCAAATGAAATAAAGTAAGGTTTTTCCTGGTCTCTGAATTTATAATTTCTGCTTATTTATATAGTCCTAAAAGTTGCAAGGTAATAAATTCAAAGCATACCACAAGTTACGCTAAAGCTAAACTTGCGCCCAATGTCATTAAGTTAAGGGCATAACAGGCTGGTTATCAAATTAATTTCTTTCTATTATGAAACATAGGTGGCTTGGTC
>JAFGPL010000204.1 GCA_016936215.1 Bacteroidales bacterium | reverse complement strand
TTGTTGGGTTCATAAATTTTAAGGTTTAGTTAGGTTAATAATTGTTCTCATAGGGTTTTTGCAAAATTTTTAGGTTTAATTTTTTAGGGTTTTACCAGGGATGACAGAGTCCCTGGTTTTTTTTTGATATGGCAGTCAGTAACTGTTTATTCGCCGGTTTCGTTATCCAGGTTACTGAGAATTTTTTCTATTTCTGATTCGGTTTCATAAAGCCGGTTTTTGCAGTATTTGATCAGCCCGGAGGCTTCTTTAACAAGTTTTGTAAGCTCATCAACATCCAGTTCTTCGTTTTCAATTCTATTAAGAATATCTTCAATTTGCGATACTGCCTCGTTGTATGATATACTTTTTTTTGACATTTCTAAGTGTTTGTTTAAGATGATCTTATGGTATTTCTAATACACCATTCTGCTATTCTGATGATTTATTCCGTGATTAAAAAAAATGCTTTTGTACCCGGCAATGACAGGCACAAAAGCATTTCAATCACTCACCTGGATGGTTGGTTATCCGCGCAATTACTTTTTGCCTGAAGGTTTATCTGTTGATTTGGCAATTGAATCGCGCATCTGTGTGTCAGCGTCAATATTTTTCAGCTTATAGTAATCCATAATACCGAGGTTTCCGTCGCGGAAGGCTTCTGCCATGGCGAGCGGTATCTGGGCTTCTGCCTCAATAACCTTGGCACGTGCTTCCTGGGCTTTTGCTTTCATTTCCTGCTCAAGCGCCACAGCCATAGCCCTTTTCTCTTCGGCTTTTGCCTGGGCAATGTTCTTGTCTGCATTGGCCTGGTCCATCTGCAATACAGCACCTATATTTTTTCCAACATCAATATCGGCAATGTCTATTGACAAAATTTCGAAGGCTGTGCCGGCATCAAGACCTTTACTCAGCACCACTTTTGATATTGAATCGGGATTTTCGAGCACCTCTTTATGAGATATTGATGAACCGATAGATGAAACAATACCTTCGCCAACCCTTGCAAGAATGGTCTCTTCGCCAGCTCCCCCTACCAGTTGTTTGATATTGGCACGCACAGTTACCCTGGCTTTTGCGATAAGCTGGATACCGTCTTTTGCTACTGCTGCTACAGGCGGGGTGTTTATAACTTTCGGGTTGACCGACATCTGCACTGCTTCGAATACGTCTCGCCCGGCAAGGTCAATGGCGGTGGCCATGTTAAATGACAAATCTATATTCGCTTTGGAAGCAGAAACAAGTGCATGAACAACTTTTTCCACATGTCCCCCTGCCAGGTAATGTGCTTCGAGTTCATCGCGTTTAATTACTGCAATCCCTGCTTTGGTTGCTTCAATAAGCGCCCGAACGATAACAGATGGCGGTACTTTTCTCCAGCGCATGAAAATAAGCTGCAATAATGATATCCTGATACCTGAAACAAGCGCCTGGAACCACAATCCCAGTGGTACGAGATAAAGAAAAAGTATTAACAGGACAATTGCGCCAATAATAATAAAAATTGAATTTGCTGCTCCCATGATTGTTTATTTTAAGGGTTTAACGACTACGTTTGTATTTTGAACCTTAATTATCTCCACTTCGGTATTTTCATCAACAAAACCTTCAATAGACTTTGCCTCGACTATTTTGTTATTGATCATCGCTTTGCCAATTGGTGCCAGTCTTGTTATGGCCTTGCCCTTGTCGCCAATTTTGAAGGTTTCATCGTGCTTTACATCAACCACTACACCTTTTATTTCCGATTCAAGCATTACCTTTCTCCAGAATTTTGATTTGATGCCAATAACTGTAAAGATTACCACTGTGGCAATGGTTGATAAAAGAACAATATTACCGGTTGCAGTCCCATGTGTGTAATAAGCTGCAAAAATACCGCCTGCAAGGCACAAAAAACCTCCGATGCCGGCTATAGTTACACCTGGAATTACAAGAAATTCCAGCATTAAAAGGACAATACCGACGATAAGCAATAAAATGATGGCACCTATAGACATATGATGGTTGATTTTACTCTATTGTAGCGTTCAAACCGCGTTCTATCAACCCGAGCCTGTAAGGCCTCAGAATGTTAAAATCGCCTTTTTTGATATCGCATTTGCCTTTATAATGGACCAGAAAGGTGCATTGTTCAGCCTGAACTGCCTCCATTTCACATACCTCAATCAATGAATCAATTACATAATCAAATGTATGCACTTCATCGTTGTGAAGAATTAAATGCCGGTTAATTCCAGTACCCCTGTCTGTAAATTCCTCTGCCAAAGGTTTTGTTTTTATAATACCCTTCTCTTTCATACGGATGTTATCTTCAAGTCAGTTAACATATTTTGTTTGAAGCATGTTTTGCTTTTTACCTTTATTTAAACGAAAACAAAATTAAGAATTTTTCTCTATTTTTCAGGCCCATTATTACTTAATTTGAGTGAACTCCATTTGCCTGGCTTTATCAATTTGAATTTGCCCATCGTTATAAAATGCCACCAGAAATGCATCGGGGAAACCATATTGTTTAATTTTTAAAAGAGCTTCTTCAGCCTTAAGCACAGAGCCGAACCTGCCGGCATAATATTTAAACAAACCTTTTGCTTCAATCTTTTCAAAACATACCGGGGTTATCCCGCCAAATGCATTGTTTGCCGCCTTCTTACTGAATACGCTCAATTGTATATAATAAATCAATGCACCGGGTTCAGGCATTCTTGAAGGTATGGGGTAATCTTCATTATATGCAGGCTCTGGCTTAATTGAGAATTCGTTGAGTGTACGTATTTCTTCATTGATGTTTTTTACTATTATGTCCTGATTGTTTTGAATTGCAGCAGCTTCTGTTTTTTCAGGCATTTCATCCGGTTTATACCTGTACACTTTAATCCCGTTGATTTCTTCTTTTGGTTCAATAAGGTTGCTTCGTTGTTGAATCGTGTCATCTGTCTTATTCTTAACAGGTTGTTGCTGTATCTTCCGGTAATATTGATCTGCTTTGGTTTGGCTGCTGACAGACTTTTTTTCAAGGGATGAAATCTCAGTCACAAGCTCTGACCTTTCCTCCTGATCATCGGTTTCTTTGAGTTCAGCCCTTTTGATTTTAGCCAGCCGTTTTAATGAATCTGCCTTCAGTTGTAGTTGCAATGCGTCTGATAATTCCTGGTCCGCGGATTCGTAAGCATAATGTTCCGGTACGGTAGATTTTTCAACTGTTGCTTTGTTTTCAAGGTTTTCCGTTGATGTTGAGGGAAGGGTTAGATTATTTTGCAAATCTTCCTCTTTTTTAGCAGTTACAGATGACAGGCTTTCTTCTTTTGGTTTTTCAAATCCCGTTTTAAGTTTATCTTTTTGTTTATTTTCAGCTTTTGAAAGCATTTCTTTAGCCGAAAGCCTCCTGATTTCAGCTTTTTTTCCTTCCCTGGTAAACCGTCTGTAAGCGCTTACGGCTTTGTCATACTGTGCATTAAAGTAATATGCCTGTCCAAGGTAAAACCATGCATCGGCTGAGAAATTTTTAACGGCTGCAAACCTGAGGTAATTGATTGCTTCATCGCTATTTTCCTTAAGTGCAAGCATGCACCTGCCTATGTAGTATTGATAGCCCGCATCCTGGGGGGAAACATAGTAAAGGCGGTTAAATAAACTGAGGGCATTATGATAGTCGTTATTATGGAAATACGATTGCGCTGTTTTTTCGGATTCCTCAGGATTTGTTACCTGGGCTTTAACAGGCTTAAGCAGAAACAATAACAACCAGATAATTAAGATAAAGTATGAAGAATTATTTTTCACGGATATAATGAATAAGCATATAAAAACCTGAACGCAAATTAATCCAAATTCACCAATAGAAAAAATTTAAACCAAATATTGTGCTTTTACCGGCATATCTTGAATTACTAACAACCTTGCAACTTAGTATTAAGATTTTTAAGATTTTTATCTTCTGCAATAAAGAAAAAATATATCTTCGCAACTCAAATTAAACAATTAATATTGACTATCATGAAAAATAAAAAGTTTATTTACCTGTCCCTGATATTCTTTAGCGTAATTTTTGCCCAATGTCAGAATATTACCAAGAAGGATTATTCAAAAGTAAAGGTCAGCAGCGAACTCGATACGGTTAGTTATTACCTTGGTGCACTTTGGGGGAAACAGGCTGTCGCAAATAAGGTCACCGAACTGAACTATGATGCATTAATAAAAGGTTTTGAACAGGCATTTAATAATGACAGCACCATTCCTCCCGATTTTGCTGTTTCGATGTACCTTAACCAGTATGTAAGCAAGAAATACGAAGCTACATTAAGGGATGAAAATAAAGAATACATTGAGAATAATGAGCAATTTCTTGCAGACAACAGCAAAAAAGAGGGAGTGATCACACTTTCAAGCGGGCTTCAATATAAAATTATTACCGAAGGAACCGGGCCAAGGCCTGCATCCAGCGACCAGGTTAAAGTTCACTATACAGGCACTATGATTGACGGCACAAAATTCGACAGCTCGGTTGACCGCGGTGAACCTGCAGTGTTTGCGGTTTCGGGCCTGATTAAAGGATTTACCGAAGCATTGATGCTTATGCCGGTGGGTTCAAAATGGACTTTGTATATACCCGAAACGCTTGGTTATGGCGGTCGTCCGCAAGGGGCTATCAAACCTTTTTCTACACTTATTTTTGATGTGGAATTACTTGAAATCGTTCAGAACCAAGACCAACCCCAGGAGTAATACATAGAAAGATATTTTTTCAAAAAGGCCTTTCCCAAAACCGGAAAGGCTTTTTTTTGTTCCTGCAGCTTTATTTTTCACAAAACTGTCAGAACATATTCATCAATCGTTTGTTTATCAGGCAATATTAATTTATTTGCCTTATGAATAATATCCAGGAATTAAGGCAGGAATACATCAAATCGCACTTGAATACAGATGACCTGCACCCCGATCCTTTTACACAGTTCAGATATTGGTTTAACGATGCCATAAAAGTCATACACTCCGATGCAAATGCCATGATGCTTGCCACAGCCGACCAAAACGGAAAACCCTCGGCACGTATGTTATTGCTTAAAGGTTTTGACCAAAACGGATTTACATTTTTCACCAATTATGAAAGCAGAAAGGGGCAGCAGCTTGCGGAGAATCCATACGCCACCATGGTGTTTTACTGGAAAGAACTTGAGCGGCAGGTTCGCATAGAGGGCAGGGTAGACAAGACTTCACGAAAAGAATCAGACGAGTATTTTAACATAAGGCCCGAAGGCAGTAAGATTGGCGCCTGGGCTTCACCTCAGAGTAAACCAATTCCCGACAGGCATTACCTTGACAGGTTGCAACACGACCTGACCAACCTTTTCAGGTCAAAACCTCTTGAAAGACCTGAGAACTGGGGCGGTTACAGGCTCATGCCAAATTTGTTTGAATTCTGGCAGGGCCGTGAAAATCGCCTGCACGACAGGTTTGAGTATTTACCCGATGGGGGAGAATGGATCATAAGGAGACTTGCCCCTTGAGTTAAAGTAACTTAATCGCCATTAATAACATTTACTAAATCATTAATATTTAGATGAATATTTGATTGTCAGGTTTTTTTTGCTGTTTGAAAGGTTACCTTCCCTTTGTTTTTTTGTAGTCTTAATAAACTGATTGTGTAACTAAAAATTAAGATTATGAAAAAAGTTAGTTTGAATAGGTTGATAAGCATAATATTTATGCTGTTAATTCTTGCAGCATGTGAAAAGGAAGACATGGTTATTAACCCTGACCTAACCGGTACAGGGCAAAATTCTTTTGAGGTGCCTTTATTGGTGCAATCTGATAATATTACGGAAACAAACCCGGAAACCATTTCCCCGGCTGACCGGTATGTGACAGTAGCAAACCATGAAACATTAAAATATTCTTATGACAAAAACGGGAGGCTTGCGTGGATTTTTTATTATGTCAACACAGCAGATGAGTTGGCTGCCAGTAACAGCCAGGTAGTCCCTGCAATGACAGACAGGTTTGAATACAATACCAACGGGCGGCTGGCTTTATTACTAAGGTCTTCTCACAACAGCGCTACTGATAACCCTGTGATACGCAAATCTTATATTTATGACAGGTCCGGGAAGCTGGTTCAGATAATTACCGAAAAATCTGAATTATCTGTTTCAAATACAGACCATTTACAAATAGAGCAGTTGTTCTATACCAATACCGGTTTACTTTACAGAAAAGATGTAAAAACACCTGATGGCAAACACTATTTTCTATACAAACATGATGAAAATAACAGGTTGAAAATTGAAGCTTTGTTTACCCCGGAAGGTGCTGCAAAATATTATTGCGTGTTCAATTACGATGCATATGACAATGTGGCATGGAAAGAATATTTTTATCCCAATTCAACTACCGATGCAGTTAGCGGATGGATTGAAAAATTCGAATATGATAGAAATCCTAACCCATATAAAGATATGAAGCTCCCGGTATCTTCTTTATTTGAGAATATGGATGTGATTTCAGGAAATAATTTCACCATGATTGCAAATCCCATCAAGACGGTATATTTCAGGTACAAATACGAAATCAACGGTTATCCTATATTAAGGGTAAGGTTTGAATAATATTTCTTGCAGGGTTTCACGGGCGTTACATGTATTTAAGGTTATCCTTCCGTCAGGAGTTGATTTTGGCGGAAGGTTTTTTTTTAATATAAATTTGTACCGCTAAACAACTTTTGATTAAACTTATAAGGAATATGCCGAAAAAACTATACCCTTTAGATGCAGTTGGCAAGCAGTTGCTTGAAGTATCATGGAAAGGAAATTACAAGAACATTGTACTGAAATTAAACAATAAGACTTTCGGGTCAATAGAAGACAGAAATGAATTGCTTGAAGGAAAAACATTTGAAACAGGTCATAACAAATTTTTGTCCGTGAAAATGGTTAAGGAAATGTATATGTTCCGGCAGTTGCAAATATTGTTCAACGGCAGGCCGGTAGAAGGTTCCATGACACATCCGGTCACCAGGCTCAGGGGGGTGTTCTGGCTTATCATTTTTATTGCATCGGTAAACCTGGTATTCGGGGTACTTGGAATGATCATCAAAGCTGAATTTTTAACCAGCATTGGGGCAGGTTTCTGGAATCTGATCTATGCAGCTATATTTACCTTGCTGGGAATACTGGTTAAAGAAAGAAAATCAATGGCAGCTATGATCATGGTCATTGCCCTGATGGTGCTGGATATTTTGTCAATTATTGCTGTTTCTTTTGAATACCCCGAAGTATATGCCACCGGACCGGTAACGGCAAAACTTTTTCTAACGTTTTTTTTGTTCCGCGGTATCAGTGCCATCAGGGATGTTAATAAACTGGAAGCCGAAGATGAGGCCTTACGCAAAGCAGAAGAAGAGAAGAAAAAGCAAATCCCTTTGTCGGAGAAAATAACCGAAGACCACAACAGGTTTATGCCCGATGATCATTCGGGATATATGCCTGGATGAAAGTTTGGAAGTGCTTTAAACCGTTGGTAAGATGAAACATAAATTTTGCAGATAACCAAATGATAAAGATAGATAATGAGTTTTTAAAAAAACTTGAGGCAGAGGCCAAAAATTCGGCAAGAAGGAGAAAAAACTATAATTTTCATAAAGTTGCCGAAGATACCTTGCAGCGTATGTTGCACGCGATGGAAACCGATACCTATGTGCAGCCGCATAAACATGAAAATCCGGATAAGAGAGAGGCCTTTATCATACTAAAGGGCAGGGTGGCAGTGATTAAGTACAATGATGAAGGCAGGGTAACAGACCATATCGTGATGGACCGCGATGCCGGAAATTTTGGTGTGGATATCACCCCGCGTACCTGGCACTCGCTTATTTGTCTTGAACCCGGCAGTGTGATTTACGAAGTTAAAGATGGTCCCTATAATCCAGGCGACGACAAGTTTTTTGCTTCCTGGGCGCCTGCAGAAGGTGATAAAAACGCACTTGAATTTAATGAGAAGATAATTAAATTGTTGAACCTGTTATAGAAGGTGGTAAGGTTCAGAATATATCCATTAATTCTTTAAATTGCCTAATTTCAAAGGTTACAGCAATATTGTGGCTGATGCCGCTTACATTAAAAAACACCTGGTCAATACCAAAATTTTTAGCGCCGATAATATCTGTACCAAGGTCATCGCCAACCATAATGCTTTCGTCTTTTTTTGCATTTACCGTTTTCAGCGCATAACCGAAAATTCGTCTGTCGGGCTTATGCCATCCGGCATGTTCGGGCGTGATGACCTTATCGAAAAAAGGTCCCAGTCCGCTGTTTTGTATTTTGCTTTGCTGAACCTCAGGAAAACCGTTGGTAAGAATATATAACCGGTATTTTGGTTTAAGAAAAGACAGCACTTCAATTGCATTTTCTACCAAAACAGGTTTCTGTGGTGTAATTTCAAGGTATGCAGCGCTGATTTTTTCTGTAAGGGCAGGGTCATTTATGCCATGCTGGTTCAGCGTTAGTCTGAAACGTTCGGTCCTGAGCAGGTTTTTCTTTATTTTGCCGTTTCTGTATTTCTCCCATAAAAATTCATTATAGGTTGTATAAACCTTTACAAAGTTTTCAAGATCGGGAAAACGATCCCATAACCTGTATATATCAAAAATTTCGCGGAATGCCTCTTTTACATTGGCTTCAAAATCCCACAGGGTTTTATCAAGGTCGAAATAAATATGTTTGTAAACTTTCAATTTAGATAATTGTATATATCTGTTTTATAGGTTATTTTAATAATTAACCAACTTATGTTACTTTTGCGCCACAAAGATAAAAAAACCACCTGATGAAACGATTTTACACCTTATTTGTCATTGTCCTATTTGCATGTTTATCTGTGAAGTCACAAAACCTGCAGATGCATTATGATTTCAGCAGCGAACGTCAGTTTTTTACCTCAACGCTCGAGATGTTCAGGCCAGACAGCCTTGGCAGTACTTTTTGGTTTATTGATTTTGATTTTAATTCTCCCGATAAGCCCCGCGGTATTTCAATGGCATATTGGGAAATAGCTCGTGATTTTTATATTCCCGGCCTAAAAAATATCAGCGGGCTTGAGGAACTTTCGCTCCATATCGAATACAATGACGGGGTTCAGATAATGGAAGCCGACAGTGCCGTTACAGGTTTTAACCTCAACAGCACATGGCTTGCAGGTTTTGGGTACCCTGTTAAAATCGGCAATGTTGTTTTAGGTACCCAGCTCCTTTACAAACGGCCAAGGGGAGCCCAGTCTGCCGATTTTCAGTTTACCGTAACCTGGTTTCAGCCGCTGCTCAAAAACCAATTTGTATTTACAGGTTTTATGGACCTCTGGTCGCAGGACAAAATTCTTGAAGATGGTAAAGAACTGGTTTTCCAGGCAGAGCCACAGTTATGGTATGCGATGACTAAAAAGCTTTTTATAGGTAGCGAACTCGAGATTAGTAAAAACTTCCCTTTCGGCCCTGCCGATTGGAAATTTCAACCGACACTGGCAATGAAATGGGAGTTTTAAATCTTGATTATTCATTGAATTTATGATTCTTAGCCACCTGAGAGCCATAATTTATCAGTTTAAGCGAATGACTAAAAAATAGAAATAAATGGCCCAATTCATACAACCTCTTGATAATGAGTTATTGTTTAATAAATTGAAAGGTCCGTTGTTAAAATGACTTTCAGATGATGATTCATTCAGGTATTTAAGCTATTCATTATTTAAATTTAACAAAGAGAAAATTGAAAAATTGACAAAGGATCATAAAGAATAGGTAATTGATTATAAAGTTTAGGAAATAATTGTACTTTTTTGCGGAGTACTGGCAATTAAGAGATGCAAATTTCATGGATTTGAATTGTTTTTATTAGCAGTAAATAAAGCAAACCAGAACAATGTTATCGGTCAATTGTTAATTGATGAATGTATTAAAACAGCAAAATGTGAGAATTATCAATGTAATGATTCATTAGTTTTTGCTGTTATTAAGAAAATGTTGATGTTATTGTTAAAAAATGATTTCAGGTCAATCGAAATGTAATATCATACGAGAGCCGATAGTATGGACCTGGTAAAACTTCAAAAATCTCTATAGATTTACAACAGATGAATTTTTAAAGATTTTTTATTCATAATTCTTTTTTTATAATTTTAGCTGTTGATTAATAATGGTTTAATCCAGTTGTTTTTTGAAATAGTTAAACTAATAGGGTTAAATCAGGTATAGCTTTAATTTAAACAATTTTGCAATGAAAAGTCTGAAATTCTTTTTGATACTTCTTCTTACTATAAATAACAGTGTTTACTCTCAGGTTCAAAACACGTTATTAAGACCTGCAAATGAAGTAATCGTCTACAGGGATACAATAATGATTAAGGTGTATGGAACTGATAATTTAAAGGGAATAAATTTATCATTTAACGGGAATGTAAAAAACTTCGGAATTGACACTTCTAACAACAATATTATTGTGTTTCTCAAGTATAAGAATTCTGATGGTTATAAGGAAGTTATTTGTTACGATTATCTTCATGATACAATAAAATGGAATTACAGGACAGTGGCCAACGAATGTATGTTTCTTGATGATTATACAGTTTTGTTTTATCAAGGTAATATTTATGAATCAAAATTTTTCATTTTAGATAGCCAAACCGGACTTCCTAAATCAGTCACTTCTGCATTAAAAATTTTACATATTCCTGAAAAGAATATTTTTATATCATTTCCATATTATGGAGGGAAGAAGGTTCATTTACATGAAATGCAAAATTTTGGCATTATAGGTAGTACAGGAATTGAAACAGAATACTCGTTTTCAGGATATGCACTAAATGATTCAAATCTATATTTAAATATTGATGGTATTCATGCTTTTGATGATAACTATAACCTTCTTTGGAAATCTAAGATGTATACTACCGATTTGCATATTGATATATCATTTCTTCTGTCACCCCCTCTTATTATGTCGGGGATTGGGGTTCTCGCAGGATTTATTCCTTTTTCGGGTCCTCTTGATTATTCAAGGTCTTTACATTCAAACATGTTGTTTGTCAATCAGAATTTAATTATTTCGGATAAAAATAAACTTGTCTCATATAATAAAGAAAAAGGAACTGAGAATTGGAGTACCAAATTGCCTCGTATGGCTGGAAATTCTTACCTAATTTACATTAAAGACTCAATATTATTATTTTGTAATAAAGCATTATGTTCAAGAAATCATTCAATCTCTAAATTTGGTGAACCATATTTCATTTCATATAATATAAATAACGGTCAAATTAAGAATCATATTAAAATCAATGAGAGTAAATATATTACAGATTTCATTGAAAAAGACAAAAATACGATCGTATTGCTTAATAACCAACTAATTGAATTTCATTGTGATGAAATCATTAAACAAAAAATATTTAACTTGAATGATACATTGGGGGATTTTTATGGATTTTTATCAAATAGTTTAGTCAAGCTTAAATATTATGATAGTTTCAGTGGTGTATGGTGTGATTTAGATTCATTAAAACAGACAGATACAGATCTATTGGTTTTTTCATCAAATGGATTTATTTTATTTAATGAAAAATTCGAGGTTGTAAATTTTATGCCAATGGTTAGATTTGGAATTGTAAAATATGAAAAGGAGGATGTTGTATGGTTAGAAACATTTTCATTTTATAAGAATAAACTCAATTATAATGGCTTAGTTAAATATCATTCAACAGAACAAAAGACAACACCCATTGAAATACAGAGGGTTCATTTGCTAGACAAAAACAGGCTTTATTTGAAAGAAAAAGAATCTATTTCTGTTTTCAGTCTGGATTAATTTAATAATACACATTTGCCAATCTTCCCCCCAGCCTTTGCATGTTTGTGTGGTTCTGCTATATTTGCAGATACATAATCTCACAAACCGTTTACCATGCATGCACTTAACGGGTTCTTTAATTACATTGACAGGTACCTCGGTTCATCTGAATGGTTTGTTTACCTACTGCTCGGGACAGGCCTGTTTTTTACCATATACCTCAGGTTCCCTCAGGTACGTTATTTTAAGCATGCCATAAAAGTTGTCAAAGGTGTTTTTGATAAAAAGGGTGACGAAGGCGATACTTCACATTTCCAGGCTTTGGCAACAGCCCTGTCAGGGACTGTCGGTACGGGCAATATAGCCGGAGTGGCCCTGGCCATTCATGTCGGGGGCCCGGCCGCGCTTTTCTGGATGCTTGTCACAGCCATGCTGGGCATGACCACCAAATTTGTCGAAGTTACCCTTTCTCATAAATACCGTGAAAAAACCGGTGACGGGACTATGGCCGGGGGTCCGATGTATTACATGCGCGAACGTTTGAATATCAGGCTTGGTAACGGAAAGATGATAAAAACCGGGCTTTGGCTCGGGATATTCTTTTCTTTTGCCACCATCCTGTCTTCATTTGGCACCGGAAGCCTGCCGCAGATTAACAGCATCTCGAACTCGATGTTTGCTACGTTTGGTATCAAACATTACATCACCGGCATCATCCTTTCGGTATTGCTGGCCCTTGTGATAGTAGGGGGTATAAGGCGCATTGCAAAAGTTACCTCGAAACTTGTGCCTGCCATGGCCATTTTCTATTTTTTGGGTGCCATAGCAGTACTTATTTATAATTATGATCAAATTATTCCGGCCATCATCTCGGTTTTTACCAGTGTTTTTAAGGGATCGGCTGCCACCGGGGGATTTCTCGGGGCAGGTTTTATTTATGCCTTTAAACGAGGGGTGAACAGGGGTTTGTTCTCCAACGAAGCCGGCCAGGGCTCAGCCCCCATTGCACATGCTTCGGCCAAGGCACACGAGCATGTATCGGAAGGACTGGTGGCCATTCTCGAGCCTTTTGTCGACACCATAATTATTTGTTCGCTTACTGGGCTTACCTTGCTTACCTCGGGGGTGTGGACAGAAAAGATACAAAACCGTTTTCAGTATACCGACCTGGAAATATTGACAGACATATATGAAGATAAGGTTGAAACTGACCAAAAGAAACTTTTACTGCACCTGAATGGTAAGGAACCATTGCAAGGCTTTGACGGGGCTTTATCGGTTGAAAACGGGATGATTCAGAATGAAGTTACCGTAATACATGCCCGTTCACTGGCTGAAGGGGTGCGGGTGTTTGATAAGCAAGGAAACTTATTTTCCGGAAAAATACCTGTCCATCAAGGCAAAATACCCTCCGAGACCACCGAATATTTTTTTGAAGGCAGTTCATTGATACATAGCGCCCCGCTCACGGCAGAGGCTTTTAAAAGAAGCTTTTTCGGCAATTTCGGACAGTATATTGTAGCCATCGGATTACTGCTATTTGCCTTTTCAACTGCCATATCCTGGTCGTATTATGGCGACCGGGCAGTTACATTTCTTTGGGGGACAAAATTCATCCTGCCCTACAGGTTGATCTATGTAGCAGGATTTTTTCTTGCTTCGATCGCAGATACCACGGTTGTTTGGTCACTTTCATATATTACAATTGCGCTTATGACCATACCCAACCTCTTTGGGTTGCTTATACTGCACCGTGAGGTGAAATCAACCGTTGACCGGTACTGGACAGATTTTCATGTCGAGTTCCCTGATGTAAAGCTGCCGAAAGGCATATTAAGACACAAGAAAAGCGGATCGCGATAAAATTACCTTTATTGCAATTGAAACAGGTTTTTCATTCAAAAAGGATATTTGTATTTTTAAGATCTGTTAACCGAACACCTGAAAAGCAATGTATAAAATCAAATCCGGCCACTATCTGTTATTTTTGTTATTTCCATTTCTTTATTTTGTCTCACAATTATTTATGAAACTAAATACCGG
The DNA here is from genome assembly GCA_016936215.1 of Bacteroidales bacterium. Classification (GTDB taxonomy): domain Bacteria; phylum Bacteroidota; class Bacteroidia; order Bacteroidales; family UBA10428; genus JAFGPL01. The sequence goes on along the minus strand of JAFGPL010000204.1, from coordinate 30,606 downwards.
ATTTTTTTTTATATCCGATTTTGACCCGATATATGCCTTTCTGCTCAACGGGCTGAGCCTTGCAGAAGGAACACCGGGCACCGGAATCGCAGGCTTTCCCGGTACAACCATGCAGGCTTTTATAGCTGCAGTTATCCATCTCGGCCATATTTTCAGGCCTGAAGAACCTCTTGCCCGCAGTGTGCTCCTAAATCCTGAATATTATCTTAATATAGCCGCGATTGCTATTGGATTTATTAATGCCACAGTATTTTATCTTACAGGCCTGACACTATTTAAAAATACAGGTCGGTATGATGTATCACTTTTTCTTCAGCTTACCTCTTTTGCATCAGTTTTTGGCTTCAGTTACGGCATATTTATTATGTGCGAGCCTTTTGTTATATTGGCAACACAAATCATTATGCTTCAGGCTGCGATCCACTTTTTCAACAAAAAAACTGAATTCTCGCTAAGCCAGTTGATCGCACTTGGTATTGCTGCAGCCTTTGGAATCTCAACCAAGATTATTTTCTTCCCGGTATTTTTATTTATTTTTTTGATCCTCAAAGGATTTAAACAAAAGTTGAAATTCCTTCTTGTGTTTATCCTATCACTTGGTTTTTTTTTAATTCCTATATACAACGATTTTCCAGAATTTCTGGAATGGTTTAAACTGATCTTTTTTCATACCAGGCTTTACGGAGATGGTGACACAGGTATTGTTGACCCGCAGTTCATGAGTGATAATATTCAGACAATAATTACTGAAAATCCGGTCTTAATCCTTGCTATAATTGTGTTACTCGTTTTTCAGTCATTGCGGCTTTTTAAACAACAATGGAAAAAAATTGAACCTGAACACCGCAGGGCCATGAATGCAATAAGTGTAGCCGTTGGTATTGGCCTACTCATGTTTAGCAAGCATTATAAACCTTATTACATGGGATTTTTTCATGGATTCGCTCTATTGCCTGTCCTATTATTTGTCGATATTTTTTTAAAAAAAATTATCAACTGTAAATTCAAATGCAATCGAACCTGCCCGGTTATTTTACCTTTTTTTACCGGATTATTCCTTATTGTTTTTCTTGTTTTAAAACTTGATGAAAGTTTAATCAGAAGGAATAATTTCAGAAATTCTGTTAACGAAATAAGAGCAATTGCAGGGAACAATCCCGGAATAATGGTTGTTCATTCGGGCAGCACTGCATTTGAAGAGGGAGGTATCAGTTTCGGGTTGCAGTACAGTCACCGTCGGGAAGGAGATTACAGGGAGTTATTACGAAATATTTATCCCTCTGTTTATTTTTTTTCGCCTTATGATGATCTTTTCTTTGACTGGCAGAATGTCTATTCCCTGTCTGAAATCCTTTCCATGCACCCCACAGTTTTCCTTTTCTCAAGATCAGAACAAGATACACTTTCACCATTTTTAAGACACGAATTGAATGTATTGTCAAACAGTGGGCTTGTTTTCAGTTATAAAAAAGTTTTTGGTACCGAGGGTTCATTTGGGCAATTATTTAAAATTGTAAGCGATACTTCTGTTACCAAAAGAATGAATCTCAGGAATGACACCATAAAATGCAACTGTGAAATAATCAGCAATGACGGGATCAGTGTTTTATCTGTTGATGGTAAATGTAATTTCAGTAAGCCGCAGATGCTTACAAACATTGATGCATTTAACGGAAAAATGTCTGCAAAGCTTACCGGTGATATGCCCTTTGCCCTCGACATAAAGATCAAAGCAGGTTGTAAAGATGTTATAAAGGCAAGTGCATGGAGAAAATCAAGCGATAAAAAAGGGTATATTGTACTTGATGCCCAATGTGAAAATATTTATAAAGCTTCCGGAACTGTGGTTGAAACTTGTAACGGGTGGGAAAAAATCTCTTTCAGCCTGAGGCTTCCGCAAAGTTTTCAGGGCAATGAGGTACTTTTGTATATATGGTATAACGGTACCGGTACCTGCTATTTCGACGATTTTGAAATTATTCGCTTAGATTGGGATTGTAATGAAGGCACAGAATAATCAGAGCAGGTTTTTATTTTTAACAATTCTCTCATGTGTCCTGGTAATCAGGTAATATAAAACAGGTACTACAAGCAATGTAAGAAAAGTTGAGGTAATCAGTCCCCCGATAATCCCCCAACCCATCGGCGCCCAAAGGGTACCGCCTCCCAATGTCAGCGGCAGTAAACCTCCTATGGTGGTAAGTGTGGTAAGTATGATGGGGGTAAACCTTGTTTCGGCAGACATCCTGATGGCTTCTGCCAGCGGTATGCCTTCTTTTATAAGTATATTGGTATAGTCTACCAGGATGATGGCATTGTTGATTACAATCCCTACCAGGCTTATCAATCCTATAAAGGCTGTAAACGAAAATGTATTCCCGGTAATGAACCATGCCCAGATTGCCCCGATAAAAGCAAGAGGAATGGTAACGAACATGATAAACGGTTGTACGAAAGACCTGAACTGAAGCACCAGCACTGCAAATATCGCCACTATTGCAATGATGATGGCCCTGAACATCCCGCCAAATGATTCCTGTCTGTTTTCAAGTTCCCCTGCCAATGCGTAAGAATAGCCTTTTGGAAAATGATATTTGTTTAACTCTTTAATTACAGGATCCAGCACATCGTCAAGCATATAACCTTTTTCAATATCAGCCATGAGGGTGGCGGTCTTTTTAAGGTCTTTTCTTATAAGGATACCCGGGGCTTCCTTAAATTCTACCGAGGCAATTTGTTTTAGCGGGATGAACCTGCCCGTCATGGATTGAACGTAAATTTTATCAAAATCTCGGATGCTGGTTTTACCTACAACAGGCAATCGCAAAACAATACCATACTCCTTTCCCTTCGTGTCGCGGTATTTCGACACTTCAATGCCATTTATACATGTTCTGATGGTTTTATCAATTTCTGCCAACGTTACCCCAAAATAAGCAGCTTTGTCTTTATTGACAACAATATGCAGGTCTGATTTGCTCCGGTTTAAAAGGTTTTCAATATTGATCATTCCCTTTGTCCTGTACATGATTTTTTCAATGTCTTCAGATATTTTTTGCAACGTTCGTGTTTCTTCCCCTTTAATATCAATAATTACAGGTGCGGCGACAGGGGAACCCTGCTCAAACTCTTTGATATTAACAGAACCACCTGTAAAAGATACAAAGTGGCTGCGTAAGCCGCTTACCAGCCGGTCAAATTCTTTTAGATTGTATTTCTTTAACTGTACATATATCTCGGCAAAGCTCTTATTATAATATTTGGGAAACATGTTGTAATAAATGCGGGGATTGCCATGGCCTACGTTCGTGGCATAATGTGCCACCAGGGGAATGGTGTCAAGCACTGATTCTACATAACGGGCGGCTTGATCTGTTTTGCCCAGGCTTGTGCCTTCGGGCATTTCAATTCTTATCATTAATTGTGGCAGCTCAGCCTTCGGGAAAAAGCTCTCACCAACGAAAAGAATAAAGACTATCACCGAAACTGCCAATATTGCAAAAGAAAGCAATAGTGTTGTGATTTTGAACTTTAATACCCTGTTCAATGTGCGACGGTAGGGACCTTCAATAAAACGGTTCAGAAAACCTGAAAAACCGAATCTTTCTTTTTCTGCTTTTTTTAATAAAAATGAAGCAATAAGCGGAGATATTGTGAGCGATATGAGCAGCGACATTATTAAAGTAGCAGTAATTGTTACCGGAAGGCTCTTGATGAATTCCCCTGCTTCGTTTTTCATCATCATCACCGGTATGAAAGCAAATACAGTAGTAAGTGTGGAACTTACCACAGGCCACCCTATTTGCCTCGTGGCAAGGTAGGCTGCCTCTTTCGGAGGGTGACCGTTTTTAAGGAACCTGTTAATGTTTTCCAAAACAACTATGGAATTATCAACCAGCAGGCCCAAAGCCACCACCAACCCTGCAATGGATATTTGCTGTAAACCAAAACCAGCATAGTCTACAAATGCTATGCCTGTAATAAAGGAAAACGGTATGGCAAGAATAACTATCAGGGCAGATTTAAACCCCAGTGCTAGCAATATCAGTGCACCAACCAGAATAATCCCCTGGATGAGGTTTTTTAAAAACCCATTAATGCGGGTATCTACAAATTTACTCTGATCGAAAACCGTAATGAGCTTTATGTCGGGGGCCAGATTGTTTCTATGTGATTCGATCAGCGGATGCAGCTCCTCCATAATTTTAAAAATATTCACATTATCTTTTTGACCTGCAGCCACAAATACGGCCCTGTTACCTTTATACCTGGCCAGGTAGTCCTGGTCTTCATAAGCAAATTCTACAACGGCAATATTTTTCAGGTATATCAGTTGGCCCTGGTATGAGCCTGTAACTGTGTTTTTTATTTCTTCAAGGTCGCTGTATGAACCGCTTGTTTTTACAGAGAAATTTCTTCCCCCGATATCCAGCGAACCTCCGGGTATGTTAGCGTTGTAGCTCATGATGGCACTTGCTACCTGGTTTACAGAAATATTCATCTGTATCATTTTTTCAAGGTCAAGAGATACCCTGATTTCCTGTTCAGGAAAGGCAAATGTTTCTGCCCGCTTGATTCCCGGTATTTTTTCGATGTCTTTTTTCAACCGGCCGGCAGCTTCTTCCAGTTCGTAATACCCTACAGAATCAGCAACCAGCGCCAGTTGAATAATATTCACATCTCCGCTTGTCCAGCGCATCGTTTCAATACTATAAATCTCCTGTGGAAGTTTGTTTTTTACATCATTTACTTTGTCAACCACTTCATTGTATTTTTCTTTTGCATTTGTGGCATAATCAAATTCCACGGCCACATTTACAAGACCATCGCTGATAGTAGTTTCTATTTTTTCGATATCCTCCAACTCGTTAATGGCTTCTTCAATAGGAATAGCGACCAACTCTTCAAGATCGGAGGGATTGGCCCCCGGATAAATTACAATTACCGAACCGCCGGGAATATATATGGTGGGGTTTTCGGTGCGCGGCATGGTAAAATACGAAGTTAAACCTGCAATAATCAGCAGCAGGAATACCATAAGGGTAAACTGGTAATTTTCAATGGCATATTTTGGAAGTTTCATAATAGTCGGGTATTGCAGGTTGATTTATTAGGATTTTTTATACCGTTGATTTTTAGGTGAATAAATTGTCTGTTTATAAGAGTATATTATTCAGTTACAGCATAGCTTATTATTGAAGTTTCATCAATATAGTTGATACCGTCTGATACGACCATATCGCCCTGTATTAAGTCTCCCTTTCCAAATATTCTATTATCCGAAATGTGTGATATCGCGATTTTTACTTTTTTTACCGTTGTATCAGCTATAATTTTGTAAACATATCCTGTTTTGCCTGAACTGCCAAAAACAGCATCTGCCGGGATTTCCAGTAATTTTTCAGTTTTTTCGGGCAAAAGGTCGGCTCTTGCAATTAGCCCTATAGCCAGCCTTTTACTTTGCGTGTTTAAAAGTGTAGTTTCTATTTCATAAGTTCCCGTATAGGGGTCTGCCATTCCGGCCATTTCGCTTATTATTCCCCTGAATATTATGCCGGGATAAGGGTCCAGGGTTATATGTGCGCTGTCACCTGTTTTTAAGGCGAGGTAATCAATGTCTGAAATATTCGACCTGATGACCCATTTTTCTTTGGTTGAGCCAAAAAGTATAACAGGATATCCGGGTGATGTCATCTCATTCTCTTCCATCAGGATTTTCAAAATCTTACCCTTCGTTGGCGCCTCTATCCTGGAGTACTTCAGGTTAAAACGGGCGACTTCAAGGTTTGACCTGGCAATGTCGAGAGCTGTTCGTGCATTTTGATACTGTTCCAGTGTAGCCACACTGTCGTTGAACAGGTTTTCGGCACGGGTAAAGTCCCTGGTGGCTTTTTCGAATGCCTGTCCGGCAATGTTAACATGTGCCTCTATTTCAGAAAGGTTCAGGGAGGCCAGAAGGTGTCCTTCCTGAACAATCTGTCCATTTTCAACATATATTTTTTTTATGATTCCACCTGTACGGAAACCCAGCTTTTGCTCTGATGAAACGCCCAGCCTTCCGCTGCTTCGCACAGGAAAAACAACTTCCTTTTCAATTATTTCTGCTGCTTTTACATAAATTGTTTTCAAGGAGTTGTTATTAATATCTGAAGTTTGTTTACACGATGGCAGAAAGAGAATTAAAACAACGGATAATTTTGTTATTGTCTTCATGGATGCTTTGTTTGGTTAGGTAAGGCTGAATTTTTGTTAATGATTAATACTGATAAAGGCCTGCAGCCAGCTCATATCCGGCATATGCTATATGGCAGCCGAATTGCGAAATAATAAGGTTTTCTTCTGCATTTGTCATTGTTGTCCTGGCATCGAGAAATTCTATCATCCCGGCTTGCCCCTGTTCATATTTTTTAGCTGTTATCTGAAATGCCTTTTGTGCAGCTTCAACCTGTATCTTTGCCGATGCGGCTGATTGAAATGCTGCCTGCAGGGCATACCACGCGTTTGTGATTTCCAGCGCTATGGAGGCTTCAAGTTCTTGTTGCTTTTGCCCCATTATTTTTTTTTCAAGCCTGGCACGCTGAATTTTTGCATCGTTCTGCAAGCCTGAAAAAATGTCCCACCTGAGCACCAGCGATGCAAGCATAAAATCATCATTGCCGGTAAACCGGTACGTTTCGCCCTGATAACCGTAGTTAACCGCACCTGTCAGGCTGGGAAATTTTGATGAACGGTTTAGCCTGTAGTTTTTATCAGCCGCTTTGCTGTACATTTGCAACATAACAATTTCTTCGCGGCTTTTCAGGGCAGTATCTTTTGCAAGTTCTGGCGTACTGGTTATAACAGGCAGGGAAAGGGATTCATCCGTAATGATTTCTGAATCGAGCGGCCTGTTCAAAAGAAAATTGAAATAAGCCTGCGCGTTCTGCTGCATCTGTATTGCCGCGGCTTTCTTTTGCCCGAGGTTGCCAAGCTCGGCCTTCGACCTGTAAACATTGTCAATTGTTACCTTGTCATTGGCATATAGCTTTTCGTTAACCCGCAGGTTTTCTTCGAGTAAAACTTTTGTGTTGTCAATAAGCTTGTTGAGCTGAACAGATTTCAGATAATTGAAATACGCGGTTTTAATTTCTGCCACCAGGTGTCTTTTGTATGCATCTGCATCAGCAAGTTTTGCCCTGGCAAGATCAGATTTAATTTGCTTGTTGTACCAGATTTTTGAATTAAATATGGGTTGTACCACTTCAATCTTTGTCTCGTGTTCTTTCGGCCTGTAAAACTGAAACTCCTGGTTTTCAAGTTGTGGAAAGCTTATTGGGTTGCCGGTTAGCGGGTCAGTTAAATTATGAATGGCAGACAGGGCATTAAGGGTGGTGTAGGCCCCGTTTAACATATCCCCCACGGGGAACATGATGGTCCTTCCCCCTTGTGCAAGAGTATAACGTGCATTTAAACTTACCGACGGAAGAAATAATCCTTTCGCTTCTTTCAGGTCACGCAGGCTTTGTTCATACGATGCCTGTTTTTGCTGCAGCGCAAGGTTACCGGTAATCCCTTCACGAATATAACTGTCAAGCATTCCCTGTTGTGCAAACAGGAAGGGTTGAATCAAAAAAGTGAGGACAATGGTTTTAATTGTTTTTAAGAATTCCATGGTAAACGATTTCAAGGTGTGCGTTAATTATATCATCTTCAGAAAAAGGTTTTAAATCTGTGTGAAAATCAATTGCTTTTGTTAGTTTCAAAATGCCGGTTGTCTGGCTCCACAGGCAGTGGGCCAGTATCTCAGGGGGTATATCGGTCCTGATGCTCCCGTCTTTAACCCCTGTTCTCAGGGTATCCATCAGGAATATCATCGGGTCTACACATTCTTCGCATATCTTTTTATGCAGGTCTTCTTTGGGAAGAAAATTTTCATTCCCTTCAAAGTGAAGAAGTGTTTTGAAATAATCATGGTATTCCCTTGAAAACCTTACATATGCGCGGCCTATCTCGAGCAGGTTTTCAACGGCTTTTTTACCAGGTGAGACAGCATTTTCAAAAAGCGATTTCAAAATTCGGGTTGCCCTGAGATTTACAGCGAACAAAAGCTCTTCCTTACTTTTAAAGTAAAGATACAGCGTGCCTTTGCTGAGTTCTGCCTCAAGGGCTATCTCATCCATGGTGGCATTCTCGGTACCTTTACTGAAAAAGATTTTTTCCGCCGCATCAATTATGTCGTTTCGTCTTTGTTCTTTCTCCCTTTCCTTTCGTTCGGCAATTCCCATATTGACTATTATTATAAAAAATGACTAATAGTCAGCAAATATATAAAGATATATTGTATTATCAATAGTTTAAAATTCTTTTTTTATGAAAGTGTGAAAAAAAACTATTTTTACAATCCGAAACCAAAATTTTTAAACCGAACAGATGAAAAACTATTTTATCCGGCTTGGAAGATATCTTTTGCTTTTGGTATTGCTGATGGTAGTGGTAATTGTTCCCACGGTTATCAACCGAAAGGTGGATTTTGCAGATGCAGTTAATACCATTTTTTCAAATGACCGTACAAGGCTGGTGTTGCTGGTGGCTGTAATATACTCATTTTTCTATCCTTTGCTGGTTTTTGGCAAAAAGGAGCGCTATATTAACGGCAAATTTGAATCAAACCGTGAAGGTTTTCTGAAAGCATTTGATGAACAGGGTTACAAGTTGCGCAAAGAGTCGGGCAATATGCTTGGATTTCGCAAGAAATCGGGTTTTACAAGGGTAATGTCTATGGGACAGGACAAAATCGAAGCGGATATTTCCGGCAATCCGGTTATAATAGACGGATTGAAAAAAGAACTACGCAGGCTCGATGTATCGCTTGATATGAACCTGTTGCGCAAAGAATAGAAAATACAGGGTAAAAATTTAACTCTTCTTTAAGAGAAGGGCGTATTTTTTTGATATGAATTCCCAGTTTACCACGTTCCAGAAGGCATCAACATAGTCTGCGCGCCTGTTTTGGTATTTAAGGTAATAGGCGTGTTCCCAGACATCAAGCATGAGCAGGGGAGTGCCTTTTACTTCTGCAATGTCCATCACCGGACTGTCCTGGTTTTGGGTAGTGGTAACTTTAAGTTTGCCGTCTGAAAGAATAAGCCATGCCCACCCCGAACCGAAAAGTGTTTTCGCGGCGGTTGCAAATTTATTTTTAAATTCTTCAAATGAACCGAAATCTTTATTGATGGCATCAAGTAATTCTCCTTCAGGTTGTCCGCCCCCATCGGGCGACATAACTTTCCAGAAAAGTTTATGGTTGAAATAGCCGCCACCATTATCCCTTATGGCCGTTGAATACTTTGAAACTTCAGATAATATTTCTTTTGCATTTTTACCCGTGATGCCGGCATCTTTCAATGCAGCATTGAATTTGTCGGTGTAAGAAGCATGGTGCTTCAGGTGATGCAGTTTCATTGTCTCGGTATCAATATGTGGTTCAAGTGCATCGTATGCATATGGCAGATCGGGCAGTTTGAATACGGGGATGTCTTGCCTTATGATCTTTTTAGCAAACTTACCTGTACCAAACGACGATAATGCCAGAATACCTCCCAGTCCCAGCGCACCTGTCTTAATAAACGTTCTTTTATCCATTCCTAAACTTAATTTTTCATATACCGTTAAACAAACTTACTAAAAAAAAGTTTGAAATTTAACTGTTTGATTCTAATATACTTTTTTTAATTACTATTGTTTCAATATTTTGACCAAATCATCTGCGCTGTATAGCTGCTGTTCGCCGGAATCCATATTTTTAAGTGTAACCTTGCCTTTGGGGATCTCGTTCTCTCCAGCCAGTGCAACGAATTTAATATTCCTTGCATTTGCATAATCCATTTGTTTTTTAAGCTTTACCGCATCGGGATAAAGCTCGCCGGAAATATCCTGTTTTCTGAGGTCGTTCAGAACTTTAAGGCAATACGCCGCCTCGGTTTTACCAAAATTGACGAAAAGTATTTTTGTTGAGGTAATTACTGTGCCGGGAAATAGATTAAGCTGGTTCATTACATCATAGATACGGTCGGCGCCGAAGGATATGCCTACCCCCGAAACATCAGGCATGCCAAAAATACCGGTAAGGTCATCATACCGTCCTCCGCCGCAGATACTGCCAATTTCAACATCCCTGGCCTTTACCTCTATAATGGCCCCGGTATAGTAATTAAGGCCCCGTGCAAGGGTAAGGTCGAGTTCTACAGCCGATGACATGTTTAATGATTCAACGTAACCGAAAAGGACTTCGGTTTCTTTAATCCCTTCTGCCCCGATCTCAGACCCTGCCAGCAGCTTTTTAAGGAATACTGTTTTATCCTTTGCCGAGCCTTCAATCTCCATAACAGGCTGCAAAAGCGCAATGGAACGATCGGGGATACCTCTGCCCGCGAGCTCTGCAATTACATTTTCCTTACCTATTTTGTCAAGTTTGTCAAGGGCCACGGTGATGTCGGTTATCCTGTCAGGGCAGTTGATATAATCGGCAATACCCGCCAATATCTTTCTGTTGTTAAGTTTGATAAGCACTTTAATCTTAAGGGAACCAAATACCTCATCAATTATCTGCAACAACTCTGCTTCGTTCAACAAAGATTTACTTCCAATTACATCAGCATCGCACTGGTAAAACTCCTGGTATCTTCCTTTTTGGGGCCGGTCTGCCCTCCAGACAGGTTGTATTTGGTACCTCTTGAACGGGAATGTAATATCATTGCGGTATTGCACTACAAAGCGTGCAAATGGCACAGTAAGGTCATAACGAAGGCCTTTGCCGCTAATCTGCATGGCTAATTTGTTGCTTTCTTCAGGTAATTCAACAATTTGAGCGTCTTTTAGAAAATTACCTGAATTAAGTATTTTAAAAAGCAATTTATCCCCTTCATCGCCATATTTGCCAAGTAAAGTTTCGAGTTTTTCCATGGCAGGGGTTTCGATGGGCAGGTAACCATATTTTTGAAAAACCTTTTTAATGGTATCGAAAATATAAGTGCGTTTTACCATTTCAGATGGTAAAAAATCTCTTGTGCCTTTGGGTATTGATGGTTTTTGTACTGCCATTGCCGATTATCAAAAAATTAAATATTGCGCAAAAGTAAGATTTTATATTGTAGGAATCAACGTGGAAAAAAATCTTAATTGCAGATGGTCTTTTTTGATTTGTCGGGAAATTATTATATTTGATACTACGAACTACTTTAAAAGTAGCAGAAAAAAGTTATTCCGACAAAGTGTTGTGCAGATGGAGATAATAAAGGCAATTCCTTCCGATTTGGTGGAAATAATGTACCTGTTAAGGGTATGTGTCAGAGATATGAACGAAAAGGGCATGAAGCACTGGAACAATGTTTACCCGGAAGGATCGCTGATGAGAAAAAATCTCTACAACGGGCTAATCTACCTGGTAAAAGACAAAGGTGTATGCAAGGCAATGATGACGCTTAACCCTGAAATGCCCGAAGATTACAAGAGCATGGCCATTGCAGGAATCGCAGAGAAAACCCTGTTTGTCCAATGGTTTGCGGTACACCCCAAATGGCAGCAAAAAGGGATATCTAAAATGCTGATGGATTTTGCAGAAAATTTTGCTCGTACCAACGGGTTTCATTCAATAATGCTCGATATATACAGCAACCATGAGCTTGCACAGCAGATTTGTCAGAAAAACGATTACAACCAAATAGGGACCTTTCATTCTGCAATGCAGAAAGACCCTTTTGTATGTTACAGTAAAGAGTTAAAGTAACTTACCAAAATCAGAACCTGAATGAGAATCCGCCGTCAATAATGGGGTAGGCAGAGGGGTTAAGCGGTATTTCAGCCTCAAATATAAAAGCAATGGTCCTGTTCAAACCAATTTGCACACCTACGGGTATCCAGAACGGGGCATATAAATCGTCGCCAAAATTAATATCAATGTCCAGGCCGGTATACATGGCAATATCGCTTTTTATATTGAAAGATACGTTGCCGGAGACATCCAGTCCGAAGTCGAAATAGTTGTGACACCCGGTGGTAAGCGACAAATCAACCGATTTCCTGTTCAGCAGTTTCCATTCGAGGTCGGCGCCGAAATAATCTTCGGTTTCAAGAACAGCATATTTTAAACTGAAGTCAATATCGGATTTTATGCCTACGCCACCCATTAAATACAGGCCAAAATTATTGTTGAAATAAACCGGGGCAACCCCAAGGTTAAACTTAAGCGGTTTAAGGGTTTCGGCAGTGTTAAATACCTGGGCATTTGCAAGGATAACGGTAAAACAAACAACGGTGGTTAGAATTATACGGTGCATGATATGATCATTTAATTGGTTTGAACAAATATATAAAAAAAAGCGATTCTCATAAAGAGAACCGCATACTCAACCCCATCTTAGATTAAATAAATCTGTTTACAGAACGATCTTTTTGCCTAAATAAAAGTCCAGAATCTTTAGCTTGAAAATATACTCATACTTGGCCTGCAACATGCTTGATTGAGCACTGATCAGATTATTCTGGGCAATGTTATAATCGACGGAATTGACAAGGCCAACTTCCATTTTCTGACTGGTATATTTAAACGCTTCTTCATTATAATTTACAGCTTCAACACTGGAAAAATATTTTTCGCGTGCTGCCTGGGCATCAGCATGAGCTTGTTGAACCTCTTTGTACAAAGCCATTTTGGCAATATCCAGTTGGAGACTATAGTCATTGACCTGCAATTTTGAATTGCTGATGGCATTTTTTATCTGCAATTGATTAAAAATGGGAATATTCACACTAAGCCCAACACTTTTGCGAGTATTGTTATCCAGTTGCTTAAAATATGAATCCGCCGGTAGATCAGGATTTTTTACATAATCACTACCGAGATTTCCGTTCAGACTGAAACTGGGACTTAACATTCCCCAGGATTTACTTAATTGTTTTTCAGAACTTTTAAGTGCATACTCAGCGCTTTTAATCTGAGGCATAGTGTTTAAAGCTGCATCATATATATCTTGAACTGTTTCCGGATTTGAGAGCAATTCCACTTCAATGTATTGAGGAACAACGATATCAAAGCCTGCTGTAGAATCCAGATCAAGAAGTTGTGTCAGATTTAGTACAGCAATTTCAAGGTCGTTTTTTGCATTTATTACACTGGTCTTATCATTAGCTTCCTGAGCCTTTATCTGTAAGAATTCTCCCTGTGCGACATTCCCCACTTCAACCATTTTCTTTGTTCTTTCAGCTTGCAGTGTGGTAACTCCCAGTTTATTTTCAGCTACTTCTTTAAGTTCCTTAGCGAATAAGACAGTTAAATATCCATTGGCTATGGCAATAGAAATATCATTTTGTTGTTTTTTAAGATCCGACTGTGATTGCAGAAACAGATATTTTTTTTGTTTTATATCGTTGATGGTTTGAAATCCATTAAAAAGATTTAATGAGCTGTTTAAATAGACACTTCCACTCCATACATCATTCGCATAAACTTTATTATTAACAACATACTCTCCGCTTCCATCGGTAAAACCATGGTTAACCCCTGCATTGAGATTAGGCAATGCATTAAACTTTGACTGGGAATAATTATTCCTGTTATATTTTACATTCAGCTCCTGTCGCTTTACCACCAGGTTATTCTGCAAGGCATAATCAATGCACTCTTCGAGCGACCACGCTTTTTGGGCATGAACATTATTGAATGTCAGACTGATAAACGGAAGTAATAAAAAAAATATTTTTTTCATGATGATTTTACTTAATTTCTGTTTATGTATGTTGGATTGTTTTAATTTACTGCGTTTTACAATATATTTATAACATTTTTTTAATGTTTTCTGTGACCACATGCCCGTCGAACAGGTGAATGATCCGGTGGGCTTTTTCTGCATCAGTCGGTGAATGGGTCACCATCACGATGGTGGTACCCTCGTTATTTAGTTCGGTAAGCAGGTTCATTACTTCTTCGCCATTTGCCGAATCGAGGTTACCAGTTGGTTCGTCGGCCAGTATTAACTTCGGCCTTGCCACCACTGCCCTTGCAATGGCCACGCGTTGCTGTTGCCCTCCAGACAGTTGCTGCGGGAAATGTTTTCTCCGGTGGGAAATCTTCATCCGCTCCATGGCCTCTGTCACCTTTTTTTTACGGTCGGAGGATGAAACTTTAAGGTAGAGCAGGGGCAGTTCTATATTTTCATATACTGTGAGTTCATCAATTAAATTGAAACTCTGAAAAACAAAACCGATATTTCCTTTTCGCAGGTTTGTACGCTGGCGTTCTTTGTAGCCCGAAACCTCTTCTCTCAGGAAAAAGTACCTGCCCGATGTAGGATTGTCAAGCAATCCAATAATATTAAGAAGCGTTGATTTACCACAGCCCGATGGCCCCATGATGGCAACAAATTCACCTGTTTCAACCGAAATATCCACTTTGTTCAATGCCGTGGTTTCTACTTCATCGGTCCTGAAAACTTTTGAAAGTTCAATGGTTTTAATCATTATTATTGAAATATAATAGTTATTTTTTTTCTTTTAAAATCAGCTTGTCCATATTTCCAAAATTATCATAATTTGAAACAATTACTTTCTCCCCCTGCTGCAACCCGTCAAGAATTTCGTAGTACCTTGGGTTTTGTCTTCCGATTTTAATACTCCGTTTCACGGCAAGACTGCCATCTTCAATTACCACGTATACCCATTGTCCGCCGGTACTCTGGTAAAAGCCGCCTTTGGGCAGCAATAATGCATCTTCAGAAGCGCCCAGTTCAAGGCGTATACGGGCTGTCTGACCAATCCTCAACTGCTCCGGAACAAGACTTGTAAACTCCATATCAACACCAAAAGTGCCATTTCTTACTTCGGGGTATATCTTCTTAATAGCAAGTGTGTAAATGTTTCCCGCGAATTCAAATTCACCTTTCAGTCCTCTTCCTATCCGGGCTATGTAGTGCTCGTCTATTTCAACCCTCATTTTGTATGAATCCAGAATATTAATGGTGCCAATGCGCGAACCGTAGTTAATTACTTCACCAATCTCGGGGTTAAGCAACGCAAGTTCTCCATCAACAGGCGCTTTAATCTGAAGGTTTTCTGACTTGCCGCGTACCAGTTCCAGATTTTTCTGCATTCGTCTTATTGATTCTTCATCGGCCCTGATACGCGTGTACATATAAACCGAGTCATCAATATGCTTTTGTTTTTGCAGTTCGAGTTGTTTCAGCGTAAGTTCGTACTGTTCCCTCGAATAATCAAACTCTTCTTTCGAGATAAGGTTGTCCCTGGTAAGTACTTTATTGTATTCGTATGTCCTCTTAAGCTTAAGCAACTGATAATTAAGGTCAAGTATCCGGGTTTCGTTGTTTATCCTCTGGTTGTCAAGGTTAATTTTGGCTGCTTTCAGATCATTGATCGCCCTTGCCACCGTGGCCTCATTGTTTGAAATTTCAAGCAGTAGATTGGTATTGCTGAGTTTTAAAATAACATCACCTTTTTTGACCATGGTGCCTTCTTCAATGATTATTTCTTCCACCCTTCCCCCTTCTATGGCATCGAGAAAAATGGTCTTTATCGGTTCCACCCTGCCGTTAACCGAAATATAGTCCTGGTACTTGTCGAAAACAACTTCCCTGATCGTTATTTTCGCCGTATCAACATTGAGTTTTGAACTGCTGTCGCCGAAAATTATTTTTACAAATGCCAGTAAAAAAGCCAGTGAAATACCTCCAATCCAGAAATATTTTTTGTCAATACCTTTTTTTTCGATTATCCTGTCCATTCCCTCCATTTTCAGGTATCATAATTTTTGTTGATTTTTTAGCATTAATTATGCCAAAAATAATAAGTTATTGTATTTCAGCAACTATTAAACCAATATAATTTTTTAATATAAATGATTTTGTACGAATATGTTACATAAATAGTACGAAATCGTACATATTCAAAATAAATCGTACTTTTGTTTTCTGTCTGCATAACACTTTAATAAAATGATAGAGAAAAGCGGTAAAATATTAATAGTTGACGACAATGAAGATATCCTCTTCGCACTGAAGCTTCTTTTAAAGCCTTATACCGAATTGATAACCACGCTTAATACTCCGGACCGGATACCGGAATTCCTGAAAAACGAAAATTTCGACGTAATTCTGTTGGACATGAATTTCAGCAAAGATGCCATCAGCGGGCAGGAGGGTTTCGACTGGCTTGAGAGAATTCTTGCGATTGACCCCAATGCCGTGGTGGTTTTTATTACTGCTTACGGTGATGCAGAAAAGGCTGTAACTGCAATGAAAATGGGCGCTACCGATTTTGTGTTGAAACCCTGGCAGAATGAAAAACTGCTGGCCACAGTTTCTGCATCAATAAAACTCAGGAGGTCGCGGCTTGAAACCGACAACCTGAGAAGCAGGCAGAAAGAGATGAGTGCATTGTTAGACCAACCTTTCCAGGATTTCATCGGTGAGTCTGATGCCATGAAGCAGGTTTTCACAACCATTAAAAAAGTGGCCAAAACAGATGCCAACGTGCTAATACTTGGAGAAAACGGCACAGGAAAAGAACTGGTAGCCAGGGCATTGCACAGAAACTCGTTGCGTAACGATGAAGTTTTTATAAGTGTTGACCTTGGGTCAATTACCGAAACACTTTTTGAAAGTGAGTTGTTCGGCCACGAAAAAGGAGCCTTTACCGATGCGAAAAAAGAAAGGCCCGGGCGGTTTGAAATTGCCTCGAAAGGTACACTGTTTCTCGATGAAATAGGCAATCTCTCCCTTCCTCTGCAGACAAAACTTCTAACGGCCATCGAGCGCCGTGAAATTACAAGGGTAGGGGCAAACAAACCTGTAAATATTGATGTAAGGTTGATATGTGCCACTAACAACGACCTTTACGATCTTGTGGATAAAAACCTTTTCAGGCAAGACCTTTTGTACCGTATCAATACAGTTGAAATTCACCTGCCTCCATTGCGCGACAGGGCAGATGATATACCTCTGCTGGCTAATCATTTTTTAAAAATTTATCTTAAGAAATATAAAAAATCTGTAAAAGGCATTAGTCCATCAGCACTTAAAAAACTTATGCATTATTCATGGCCGGGTAATGTCAGGGAACTGCAGCATGCAATCGAACGGGCTTTGATTATGTGCGAGACAGGTTTTATCGAGCCTGATGATTTTATCCTGTCGCCTCCGCGAAAAAAAGGTACAGACCTTGAGTTTGAGACCTATAACCTGGATGAAATTGAGAAAAGCATCATAGTTAAGGTGCTGAAGCAGAACCAGGGGAACATTACACAGGCAGCCCAGGAACTGGGGCTTACAAGAACTTCACTTTACCGAAGAATGGAAAAGTATGGGCTTTAAAAATTTCAGGTTCAACCTGATCGTAAGGATCCTTGTTTTGTCTGTTTCGATCGGGTTATTCATTTACCTTGTATATCTCGCTGAAAACAGGGTTTTTATCGCTCCTGTTATTGTTGCCCTGGCAGTTATTTTTCAAATCTCTTCACTGATCAGGTTTGTTGATAAAACCAACCGGGAACTTACCAGTTTTCTCGAATCTATAAGATTTTCCGAGTTTACCCGGTCGTTTCAGATCGAAGGTATGGGCAGTTCGTTCGACGATCTGAATAAGGCATTCAATGAGGTTATCAAAGATTTTCAAAAGGTAAGGTCAGAAAAAGAGGAGCATTTTCATTACCTGCAGACTATTGTTCAGAATATTGATGTAAGCCTTATTGCATACAGAAACGATGGAAATGTGGAGTTGATAAACAAAGCCGCGAAGAAGCTTTTCCAGGTTACCAACCTAAAAAATATCAGCGGGCTTGAAGCGGTCAGCCCCGAACTGGTGAATATCCTTTTTAACATTAAACCCGGCGAAAACAAACTGGTAAGGGTGGCCGATGAGGAGGATATCCTGCAACTGGCAATCTATGCCACAACCATTAAAATTAAAGACAAAGAAATAGTGCTTACTACCATCAAGAATATTCAGAATGTGCTTGAAGAGCAGGAAACCGAGGCATGGCAGAAACTGATAAGGGTGCTTACCCATGAAATTATGAACTCGATTACCCCGATAGCCTCGCTATCGTCAACTTTGAATAACATCATCATGCAGCACAACCTCCCGGGAAACGGGGAAAAGAGAAGTCTTGACAAAGCCGATCTTGATGAAATACAGGAAGCTTTACAGACCATTAACAAACGGAGCATTGGTCTGCTGCATTTTGTCAATACATACCGCAACCTTACCAGGATACCCAAACCTAATTTTAAGGTTTGCAACCTGGCCGATATTTTTGTAAACATTCAAAAACTGCTGGATGAAGAAATTGCCCATAATAACCTTCAACTGGTTGTAAAAACCGAACCTGAGATTATACGCATTACTGCCGATGAACAACTGGTGGAGCAGGTTCTGATCAACCTTATAAAAAATTCGATTTTTGCATTGCAAAAAAGGGAAAACGGGGTCATTCAGCTTCTGGGTTTTCTGAACAAACGTGGCCGCCCTACCATACAGGTGATTGATAACGGCCCGGGTATCTTAAGTGATGTGCTCGATAAAATTTTCATACCCTTTTTCACTACCAAACCTTCGGGGTCGGGCATTGGCCTAAGCCTCTCAAAACAAATTATCAGGCTTCACAATGGTTCAATCACAGCACATTCTGTGCCCGATAAGGAAACTGTTTTCACTTTGTCTTTCTAAGCAAATCCTTTATCGGGTAATATCAATTTTTATATCTTTAAGGATTACCGAATCACCCTGTCTTATTTTGCACCGCTTTCGGAATTCAGGCACATTGTTTACTTTAACCTCCCCGTTTTCGACAAGTTGTTTGGCATGCGCCCCGTTTTCGGCTATTCCCATTGCCTTTAAAAGTTTGATAAGTTCTATGTAATCGTCTGTGAGTTGAAATGTAAGATTTTTCATTCTTTTTTAATGCAGGTTTCCCGGTTTATTCCAATACTACGCAAGACTAAAAGTCAATGTCGTTTAATTAAGCTTTGAGAAACTTTGAGACTTCGTGTCTTGGGGGCATAAAAAACCATAGCCATAAAGTCTCTAACCTGTCCCCCGCTTTGCTCTGGCAGGCGGACCTGGCAGGCGGAGGCACTAAGGTTTCACAAAGCGAATAAGAATAGTAAGATCATTCTCTTAATTATACAACATTGGACTAAAAGTATTGATTAATTTTTTATTCTCCATAAAAAAAACTATATTGTGGTCGAAATCAATTGATAAGCCGGAACCTTAATATTTAGTGACAAAACTGTTGGAGATGAGAGAAAATAAGAAGCTTTTTGTAAAAGACCTCGACTTGCTGATTGAACTACTAAAAAAAATAAAGGAAAAATGTGGTGATTATTATCAGAACAGTGCAAATCATTCAGTTTTTAACACACTTGAAATAATTCTTGCAAAGCATGACAGGCTTGGAAGAGATGTTTCCGAGAAACTGCTTGACAAGTTTGGGGAACCTATACATACCCTTGTTACCCAAATGATAAATGAATTAAAAGCAGGGATTGTAGAAGAAGAGATGCCGAAGAACCACATCAATATGGATTTACTGAGGATTGATGAACTTCTGGCATCGCCCGAAATCAGGGATGACGAGATTAACCGTCTGCTCGACCGGAGGTCGGAACTGCTCGCGATCAAATACATGGCAAAATCCAATAATTAATTTCTGAAACCTTTGCCTGGTGAAGAATTAGAAGTTTTTCAGGCAGTCTGAATGAGTTCAGACATCAATCCTTCTTTTAATGAGAAATTCGACTGGATAAAGGTTTTTATTTTTGTCTTGTCGAGAAAGAATTTTACAAACAGGGCGGCCAATACAATAAATTCAATACGCATGGCCTCAAGACCCTTCATTTTCTTTCGCTCTTTCAGAGTCGAGCTTACCAGTTTCCAGGAAAGATCATCGAAGTCCATCAGGTCAATTGGATATGATCCGGGTTGCAGGGCTACTTCCGATTCAAATTTTTCTTCATTTTTTATCATGGCGGAGAAAGATTCGAATGCACCCGAAGCCCCGACAAGCGTATCAATTTCATGTTTTTTAACCTCGTCAAATACTTCCGCAAGCTTTTCTTCAAAAAAATTGGTGATAATTTCGATCTCTTCAATGGATAACGGATCGGAAGGTTTGAATTTTTCAAGCAAATAAGCCATTCCGATCGGGTAGCTTTTCTTCCAGAAAATTTGCTGCCTGTTGGCTATTACAAACTCAATACTTCCGCCTCCAATATCTATAATAATATATTTCCGGTCATCAGGATCAAGAGTCTGTCTTACCCCTTTAAAAATCAGTTCGGCTTCACGGTCACCCTCTATTACCGAAACATCTATGTTAAACCGTTCTTTTACCGATTTAACAAAATGACTGCCGTTTTTTGAATTTCGGATGGCTGCTGTTGCACATGCATATACCGAATTCACTTCCGAAACTTTAATTGCCTGGTTAAACTTTTCTATGGCATTTAAACCACGGGTGATGGCGTCGGTTTTAAGTTCTTTTTTTTCCAAACTGCCCTTCGCGAGTTTGACGGCTATTTTACTGCTTTGCAGAATTTTAAATGATCCTGCCCCGTCATTTTCAGCAATTAACAGGTTGAAAGTATTGGTCCCCAGGTCAATAACGGCAATCTTCATTTGTGGTTTAGTTTTATAATGCCTTATTAATGACAAAAATAGGATTAATTTTTATATCTTATCCATTTCCACAGTTCTTTATAGGTTGGTTTTTTCCCGTACATGAGGATACCTGTCCTGTAAATTTTACCTGCCATCCAGGTAGAACCTAAGAATGTTAAGAAAAGGAGTGCCATTGATACAATTACCTGGATACCCGGAATTTCAAAACCGATGCGCCCCATCATAACTACCGGCGAGGTTAACGGGATGATTGAAAATATTACGGCAAGTTTTCCATCAGGATTGGTGAAGGCATTTACCATCATTATTAGGCTTAAGGCAAGCGGTATGGTAACAGGCAGCATAAACTGCTGTGTATCTGTTTCGCTGTCAACGGCTGCACCGATGGCGGCAAAAAGAGAACCGTAAAGAATGTAGCCCCCGATAAAATAAAATAGAAATGCTGCGATGATTGCCAGGAAGTCAATCTCTTCTATTTTGTCGAGATAGCCTTGTATTTCAGCAGTTTTATCAGGGGTTATCTGTCCTTGTACCGGTTTGGCATCGAAAATACTCTCGGGGGTGATCTCTGATGCCTGCTGTATTTTTTTATTCAGTCCCAAAGCCTGCTGGGCCACCGTAACAAGGGTAAAGGTGAGCAGGGACCAGATAAAAAACTGTGTGAGCCCGATAAGCCCTATCCCAATGATTTTGCCCATCATAAGCTGAAATGGTTTGACCGATGAAACAATCACCTCAATAATGCGGTTTGATTTTTCTTCTATCACGCCCCGCATTACCTGGGAACCAAAAAAGAAAATAAAAAAGTAAATAAGAAAACCGCTGATGTAACCTACCCAGCGTTTTATTTCCTGCAGGTTCTGTTCCTGATAAGTACCATCCTTCGCGAGTTTAATAGTTTTCAGGGTAAGGGTGGTCTGGACTGAATTCAGTACATCTACCGGTATTTCTTTCTTTCTGAGTTTAAGGTTTCTAAGGTAATTTTCAAGGTTTTGCTTAATGTGTAACTCAAGCCCGATACCGGGTTGTTTTTTGGTGTATAGCTCTGCAATTTCAGAATTGATAATATTATAAGGTATGTAAAGTATCCCGTCGTACTTTGAAACAGTAAGGGCGCTCTTTAATGCTTCAAGCGACGAAGGCACATATTCAAATTTCAGATTGTTTTTTTCAACAAGTGCATCAAAAAAGAATGTTGAGGAATCGGCAACAGGCTGGTTCATTTCATCATACTCAACCACAGCAATTATTTTTTCATCAGCATCTTCAACCTGGGTAAGCCAGGCCGGCAATATAAGAAATGCAGCGAACAACAAGGGTCCCAAAATGGTCATGATAAGAAACGACTTTTTTCTTACCCTGGTTAAATATTCACGCTGAATGATTAATGCAATTTTTCCCATGTATTCGGTTCGTTTTGTTGATTTTTGCCTGCTTCTTTCACAGCCTTGATAAAAATTTCATTCATGCGGGGCAATACCTCGTTAAAAGCCGTGATCTCGAAATAAGGGATTAACCTGCTGAGCAACAGATTTTTTTCTTTGTTTTCCGATACTTTTATTTTTGCATAATGCATTTCTTCCTGGCTTTGCAATCCTGTAATTTCAAATCCTTCACCAAGTATTTCACCCAGTTTTGTTGCATCCCCCCTGAAACCAGCCTCAAAGATGTTCGATTTATAAGTATCCCGTATTTCTTTTATATTGCCTTCGAGTATTGATTTTGATTTGTTGATAAGTGTGATACGGTCACATAATTCCTCTACAGACCCCATATCGTGGGTTGAAAAAATAACAGTGGCACCTTTTGTTTTCAGGTTAAGTATCTCTTTTTTAAGCAGGTCGGTATTAATGGGGTCGAATCCGCTGAAAGGTTCATCAAAAATTAGCAATTTGGGTTCGTGGAGTATTGTTACAATAAACTGTACTTTTTGTTGCATACCTTTTGACAATTCTTCAACCTTTTTATTCCACCAGGCGCTGATTTCAAATTTTTCAAACCAGTATTTGAGTTTTTGCAGGGCATCGCCTTTTTTTACACCTTTTAGCCGGCAGAGATAAAGTGCTTGCTCCCCCACTTTCATTTTCCGGTATAAACCGCGCTCTTCAGGCAGATAGCCTATCTGCATAACGTCATCGCTCCTGAATTTACGGTTTTTGAAGAACAGTTCACCTTTGTCGGGTGCTGTAATCTGGTTTATAATCCTTATAAGCGTGGTCTTCCCGGCCCCGTTTGGCCCCAAAAGCCCGTATATACTTCCTTCGGGCACCGACAGTGTAAGATTGTCAAGCGCCAGGTGATTGTTATACCTTTTTTCAATGTTTACTGCCTTGAAAATTTCCATGTATGAGATTGTTTCCTGATTGCAAATTAGGCTTTCATATGAAGTTATTCAAACATATTTCTCATTTTTTCAAAGTAACTTCTGTCCGATTTATCCGGGTCGGGTTTAAAATTCGATGATTCTTCAAGTCTTTCAAGTATCCTCGATTCTTCTTTTGAAAGGTTTTTCGGGATCCATACATTGATGCTTACCAGGAGGTCGCCTTTCCCGTAGCTGTTTACTTCAGGAAGTCCTTTGCCTCTCAGGCGAAGTATTTTTCCGGGTTGTGTGCCGGGCTCAATTTTTATTTTTGCTTTTCCCTCGATTGTCGGTATTTCCACTTGTGCGCCTAATGAGGCCTGTGGAACGCTGACATAAAGGTTGTATAAAAGGTCATTGCCATCACGGATCAAATCAGGATGGGGTTCTTCTTCTATGAGGACAAGCAGGTCGCCGTTAATTCCTCCTCTCCTGGAAGCATTTCCTTTGCCGGCAACATTCATCTGCATGCCTTCGGCGACACCGGCCGGAATTTTTATGTTTATAACTTCGGTGTCTTTTACTATTCCTTCACCGTGGCAGGCAGGGCAGCGCTGGGTTATGGTTTTTCCGGTTCCGTCGCAGTCAGGGCAGACCGAACTGGTTTGCATTTGCCCGAGGAATGTGTTGGTTATTCTTGTAACATGGCCGGTGCCCCTGCAGGTAGAACAGGTACTGTAAGAATTGCCATCCTTTGCGCCGGTTCCGTTACACTGTTTACAGGCAACATATTTTGTTACTTTCAGTTTTTTTTCCACACCTTTGGCAACCTCTTCGAGGGTAAGCCTTACTTTTACCCGCAGGTTCGCACCTTTGCTTGTCTGCCTCGAATATCTTGAACTGCTGCCAAAACCACCAAACCCGAAGTCGGAAAAAATATCCCCGAAATGACTAAAAATATCTTCCATGGTCATGCCGCCGCCAAATCCGCCACCTGATGAACCCATTCCTGCATGGCCATACCTGTCGTACCGGCTCTTTTTTTCAGGGTTGCTTAACACCTCATAGGCTTCGGCAGCTTCTTTGAATTTTTCTTCAGCCTCTTTATTTCCCGGGTTTTTGTCGGGGTGAAACTTCAGTGCCTGTTTGCGATAAGCTTTCTTAATCTCATCTGCAGAGGCATTTTTCGAAATTTCAAGAATTTCGTAATAATCTCTTTTTGCCATTCCAGTTATTTTATGAAATATGGAGGATATCCCTATTCCCCTACCACCACTTTTGAATATCTTATTACTTTGTCATTCAGTGTATATCCCTTTGTAATAACATCCACAACCTTGCCTTTCAGTTCGGGTTGGGGTGCAGGAATTTTGGTAACAGCTTCATGAAGGTCTACATTAAAATCCTTACTGGCAGCCTCAATTTCTCTTACCCCGTTTTGATTCAGGAAATCTTTAAATTTATTATAAATCAGCATTAAACCTTCTTTAAAAGATTCAATTTCTTTGATGTTGCTGAGGGTATTGATCCCTCTTTCAAAGTCGTCAATTACCGGTAGCAGGTTTACTATAAGCTGCTCACCGGCCGATTTTATCAGGTCGGTTTTTTCTTTGAGGGTACGTTTGCGGAAGTTGTCGAATTCAGCAGAAAGTCTAAGGTACTTATCATGCAATTCTTTATTTTTTTCTTCCGCTTCTTTTAATTTTGCATGCAATTCTTTTGAAAGTTTGCTGCTTTTGGATTCGTCTTTTGCCCCATGCTGTGTTTTTTTGGTTGTTTCGGTTTTTTTGTCGGGGCCTTTTGCTGCTGTTGTCTCTTCTTTTTCTTGGTTACTCTTTTTTACCATATCATGAACAATTGAAAAAATTTTGAACTTAGATTGCAAAACCTTTGCCAAGATGTGTAAACGGACAATTTGACATGTTATTTGTTGAAAAAATGCAAAAATAGCAAAATATTAAAGCAATCCATTTTATGAGGTTATTGTAGAAAGCGAACAAGTGGAATATGGATGCAGGAAAAAGACTGCAGAAAATAAAAATGAGAGTGCTCGCTGAAAATCGCTCTCACTCTCATATTTAAGTGGTAGCACCTGGAATCGAACCAGGGACACACGGATTTTCAGTCCGTTGCTCTACCTACTGAGCTATGCCACCATCATTTTTTTAAAGCGGTGCAAATCTAAAGAAAAAAAATGGTATACAAAAAAAAAATTCAAAATTATCTCTGGTTAAAATTACACAAATATATACATTGTATTGCTTTGATATTTTCCGGGGAATAATTATTCAAGTAACCCGGGCTAATGCACCTGTATCGTTTGATGATTTTAATTGCCTTATATACAATAATTTAAACGACTAACAATTGTCTTATACCTGCAAAACATAGAGAAATCAAGGGTTATATAAATTATAAATTTTGATTTTTTTTTTACTGTAATTTGCTATACTTGAGAAATAGTCTATATTTGTAAAGGATTTGACTAGTTATCAGAACATTTTACTAACCCTAAATTATTTGAATTATGAACAAAGCTCAATTAATTGATGCAATCGCAGCCCAGGCTGGTTTAACTAAAGCCGGTGCTAAAAAAGCTTTAAATGCTACAATCGAAGCAGTATCAGGTGCATTGAAAAAAGGTGACAGAGTTGCTTTGGTAGGATTTGGTTCATTCTCAGTTTCTAAAAGAAGTGCAAGAACAGGAAGAAACCCACAAACAGGAAAAGAGATCAAAATTGCTGCCAAGAAGGTTGTTAAATTCAAGGCTGGCGCTGATTTAGCAAAAACTGTTAAATAATTGCATCAATGACGATTTTAAGGGAGCAAAGTGCTCCCTTTTTTTTTATCTTTTCTTAATAAGGAAATGAGAGAAAAATTGCTGAAAAGTCTCGAACCGTTTATTACCCAAAAAAGGTCTGATCTTATTGATTCTGTTCTTGCAAACAGGACAAGGTACATTGTAGTTGCACTTGAAGACATTTATCAGCCCCATAATGCCAGCGCGGTTTTGCGCACATGCGATTGCTTCGGTATTCAGGATGTGCATATTATTGAAAACAGGAACCTGTACAGGGTAAACCCAGATGTTGCCCTTGGTGCTGACAAATGGCTCACGCTTTATAAATACAGAAACCACGAAAACAATACCCTGGAAGCGATTAACCGTTTAAAATACCAGGGATACAGAATTGTAGCCACCTCATTAACTAAGGAAAGCAGATCAATTGAGGATTTTGACATTCATAAATCAAAGTTTGCCTTGTTTTTCGGAACCGAACTCAACGGACTTTCTGAAACCGTGAACCAAAATGCCGATGAGTTTATAAAAATCCCTATGGCTGGGTTTACCCAAAGCTTTAATATATCGGTGTCGGCAGCCATTATACTTTATCATTTTTCAAGACAAATGAGGGATTCAGGGATTCTCTGGCAACTTTCAAAAGAGGAGCAGACAGAGCTCAAAATAAAATGGATAAAACAGGGGTTGAGAAACCCTGAAAAGACGGAGGAATATTTAACTGCCCGGAATAATGGTGACTGTGCACATGGTAACACTTAAATCCTTTTTTATAGAATTTGAATCTATTTTTTTATATATTTGGGCAAAATATTGATGAAAGCTTCAAAATGTTTGACGAAAACCCTTTACTATGAATTGTATAATAATTGATGACGATTTAATGTCCAGGCGGATCATCGAAGAGTTTGTCAGTAGGACCGATCAGTTGAACTTTCTTAATTCCTATGAAAATGCAGTGGATGCAATAAATGCGTTTAACGGTGATGAAGATATTGACCTGATTTTCCTTGACATTGAGATGCCTGAAATGAGCGGGATAGATTTTCTTGAAACGCTTACAAACCCGCCCCAGATTATTATCATCTCTTCCAAGGATAAATATGCACTTGAGGCATTTAATTACGATGTTACCGATTATTTGCTGAAACCGATTTCTTACAGCAGGTTTTTTAAAGCGGTAAACAAGGCCAACCTTAGGTTTAAAAACAAGGTTGAAAACAAAGACGACGAAATTTTCATCAAGAAAAATTCTGCCCTTGTAAGGCTCAAATACGATGATATACTCTGGGTAGAAGCACTTGAAAATTATGTAATTTTTGTCACATTTAACGATAAATATACCATTCATTTTACAATGAAAGCCATTGAACAAAAGTTGCCTTCGAATAAATTTACAAGGGTTCACAGGTCTTTTATTGTAAATACCAAAGGAATTAATGTCATTGAAGATAATTCAATCATTATCAGGACCCATGATGGTAAAAAATCTATTCCTATCGGTAAATCATATAAAGACAAATTGTTGGGCGATATCAACCTGATAGCAAAATAAACAGTATAGAAAAGCGTTTGTACAACGGAAACCAACCTTAGAACTTCCGGTAAACTTAAGTTTTTATAAAATGAAAACGGTATCGTCATTGGTTGTTTTGTTACTTTTTCTTTGGAACGGGCTTTCGGCTTTTGGTGGAGAAAAGGATTCGATTTCAATTTCTCAATATGAAAATAAGATAGCCGTCCTTTTTGAATATCTTTATAAATCTGCCAGTGATGATGAAAAAGTCCTGATCAATAAAGATATTCTTGAAAATCTTGAGAAGGTATTATCGTTACAAGCATCGTTTCAATATCCGTTTGATTCGCTCAAAAGAATGGGCATACTGCTCTCTCCCGACAAAAAACTGAGGGCCTATACATGGAATATTGCACATAATAACCGAACTACCTGTTATTTTGGATTTCTGCAATATTCTCCGGTGAAAAACCAGGGACCTTTAGTGTACAGGTTGGCTGACAAATCGGATAAGATTGAAAACCCGGAGTTCCAGGTTCTTAGCGCTGACAATTGGTACGGGGCATTATACTATGACATAATTGAAGCAAAAGACCAGCATAATAAATATTACACGCTGCTGGGGTTTGACTTTAATAATTTTCTGAGTTCTAAAAAAATTATTGATATTCTTTATTTTACAGAAAAAAACGAACCTGTATTTGGCAAACCGCTTTTCCGAATTGACAATAAACTGGTCAACAGGGTTATTTTTGAATACTCCTCACAGGCTTCGATGAACCTTCGTTATCATAAAGATGCAGACATGATTGTTTTTGACCATTTGTCACCTTCAAAACCTTCTTACACTGGAAAGTTTGAATTTTACGGGCCAGATATGTCATATGATGCCCTGAAATTTGAAAAAGGATTCTGGACGTTAAAAAAGGACATTGATATTAGGAATTAGACTTTATTACCATTTCAGTTTTCTCTTTTTTATTATAACAATACTGACTTATTGGCAGTGTCAGGTTGTTGGCATAAACTTTGAAAATGCCACACCAAATATTTGATGTCTAACTAAATTATCGAGATATTATGCAAACCGGAAAAATTGGTGTTACCACAGAAAACATTTTCCCGATTATTAAAAAGTTTCTTTACTCCGACCATGAAATTTTCTTGCGTGAATTGATTTCAAATGCAGTAGATGCCACCCAGAAATTAAAAACTCTTGCTAACCTGGGAGATTATAAAGGAGACCTGGGCGACCTGGCTATCAGGGTAGAGGTTGACCCGAAGAAGAAAACCATCACTGTAACCGACCAGGGTATTGGCATGACGATGGAAGAAGTTGAAAAATATATCAACCAGATTGCATTCTCAAGCGCCAGCGAATTTCTCGAAAAATACAAAAACCAGGAAAATGCAATTATCGGCCATTTCGGACTTGGGTTTTACTCGTCTTTTATGGTATCCGACAAGGTGGAAATCTTTACCAAATCTTACCAGGAAGGAGCAAAAGCCGTAAAATGGGAATGCGATGGCAGTCCCGAATATAAGATGGAAGAGTCAGAAAAAGATACTCGCGGAACAAAAATTATATTGCATATTGACAAAGAATCGAAGGAATTTGCCGAGGAATACAGGGTTGAGCAGCTACTGAAAAAATACTGCAGGTTTCTCCCGGTACCCATCGCTTTTGGTAAAGAAAAAGAATGGAAAGACGGCAAGGAGGTAGAACTGGACAAAGATAAAATTATTAATGACACAAATCCACTATGGACAAGAAAGCCGGCTGACCTTAAAGATGAGGACTATAAGAAATTTTATCAGGACCTTTATCCAATGGCCGATGAGCCCTTGTTTAACATCCACCTTAATGTGGACTATCCTTTCAAACTTACAGGGATATTATACTTTCCGAAAATCAAGAACAATATCGAGATACAGAAAAATAAAATTCAGTTGTATTGCAACCAGGTATATGTCACCGATTCGGTTGAAGGCATTGTCCCTGAATTTCTTACCCTGCTGCACGGGGTAATAGATTCGCCGGATATACCGCTTAATGTTTCACGTAGCTACCTTCAGAGCGATTCTAACGTGAAAAAGATTTCGGGGCATATTACCAAAAAAGTAGCCGACAGGTTGCAGGAAATCTTTAAAACAGAGCGCGAACAGTTTGAAAAAAAATGGGATGACCTAAAGTTGTTTATAGAATATGGAATGGTCACCGAAGAGAAGTTTTATGAGAAAGCCGAAAAATTTGCGCTCTTCAAGAATACCGATAACAAATATTTTACTTTCGATGAATATGAAAAATTGATCAAAGAAAACCAGACAGATAAAGACAAATCGCTAATATATCTTTATGCCACTGATTTTGAGAAGCAGTACAGTTTTATCGAATCTGCAAAAAAGAAAGGTTATGATGTGCTGTTGATGGATGGTCAGCTTGATACACACTTTATTAATCATCTGGAACAGAAATTAAAAAATTCAAGGTTTACCAGGGTTGACTCCGATGTTGTTGAAAACCTTATCCGCAAAGAGGAGAAGAGGGAATCAAAAATACCGAAAGAGCAACAGGATGACCTGGTGCCTGTATTCAAGGGGCAACTGCCGGGAAATGCCAATTTTGCAGTAACCTTCGAAAGCCTTGATGAACAGGACAACCCCGTTCTTATTACCCAGTCGGAATTTATGCGCCGTATGAAAGATATGGCAAAAATGGGGGGAGGGTTCGGTTTTTATGGTGAGATGCCCGACAGCTATAATGTGGTGATCAATTCAAATCACCCTTTAATTCAGAGAATTGCAGAAGAGAAGATAAAAAAGACAGAAAAGGATATTGAAAAGCTGGATGAAAAGATAAAACCTATCGAAGCAAATAAATCTGAAATTGATACTGCCAATAAAAATAAAAAACCTGAAGAAATTTCGCAGGAAGACAAAGACAGGATTGAAGACCTCGAAAAGAAGATCAGGGAACTTAAGGATAAGCGCGAAAAAGTGCTTACCGAATTCGGCACCCGCAACAAACTTGTTAAGCAGTTGATAGATATTGCATTGCTATCTAATAATATGTTAAAAGGTGAAGAACTGAATAAATTTGTTAAAAGAAGCATTGAATTGTTGTAATGTTCTGATATCGTGTATTAATGAGGCTGTGTAAAAAGTTACTTCTCTTGTAATTCTGAATCCCGATGCATCGGGATGAAGAACCTCTTTCACAGCTTGTCCCGCAAATGCGCATTAGCGTTAACTTTAGACATAATCAATTATTAATCAATGCGTTAAACATCATTTCAAATTGGTTTGCCCGTTTCTTTCTTT
>JAFGPL010000203.1 GCA_016936215.1 Bacteroidales bacterium | reverse complement strand
GATACTTGCAGACGAACCAACAGGTAACCTTGACTCTGCCAATGGAGAAGAGGTATTGAAATTACTGGAAGAATTGAATCAGGATGGAACCACCATAGTTATGGTCACACACTCCCCGACACATGCCGAAAGAGCCCATCGTATTGTACAATTGTTTGACGGACATGTTGTGACGGAAAGTATTAAGAAGAAGATATAATAGGGACAAGGGACTAGGAGACTATTATAGGCTATAGCTGGAAGTAGCATAACTTCTTAAATCTTAGATCGGTGTTCCTTGTTCGATATTGATTTAAAAACACCGAACAAGGAACACCGAACACCAAACATCGAAGACTTAAAAAGACTATAATATGATCAGAAACTACTTCAAAATAGCCCTCCGGAATATCAAAAGGTATCCAGCACATTCCATTCTGAACATTATCGGTATGGCCATTGGCATGGCTTGTGCCATTTTGCTCCTTTTATGGGCAAGGAGTGAGGCCAGTTACGATCGGTTTCATAAGAACGCTGATAATCTATTTCGCGTTACAAGTACAGACATCTACGGCGGGAAAATACGTCATCAGGCCACCACGCCATTTCCGCTGGCCGCTGCTCTAAAGGAGGAATACCCTGAAATCATCAGATCTACAAGATATCATAATTTTTCAAACACCTTTATTAAAGATGAAAATAATATAACAGGGAAACTGGCCCTTGTGGATAAAGACTTTTTTATGATGTTTGATATTGAGTTTGTTCGCGGAAATAAAAATAGTGCCTTAACAGGTCCTAATGATGCCGTTATTACTGAAGAAATGGCAAAAAGGTATTTCGGCGACGAAGATCCCCTGGGTAAAACAATTGCTGTTAATAAGCCAAAAAATATTCTGACAGTAACGGCAGTGATTAAGAATATTCCTCGTAACAGTAACTTTTATAGTGATTGTTTAGCTTCATATGAGTTTTATTATATAGTAACTGGAGGATACCCGCATGGTAATATTTATACTGATTGGAACCCGGTGTACAATTATACCATGATTGAACTTATGAATGGAACGAATAGCCAATGGGTTGAAGAAAAAATTAAAGATTTTATTCAAAGAAAAAAGAATGGGTCAACTACTGAGATCTTTCTTCAGAATATCAAAAAGATCCATTTGAATTCGCAAAAATATGAAGGTGACATCGCCAGCGGGAATGTTCAGCATGTTAGACTTGCAAGCCTGCTGGCCATTTTAATTTTAGCCATTGCCTGTATAAACTTCATGAATATTCTTACCGCACAATCATCCGGCAGGGCAAAGGAAATAGGGATACGTAAGATGGCCGGAGCAGGCAAACCGAAAATAATTGTCCAGTTTTTAGGCGAGACGCTGCTGATCGTATTTATCGCTCATATCATTGCCATGATTTTGGTTGAACTGCTGCTACCGGGGTTTAGTAACCTGATGCGTGCCAGGCTGGAAGTCAATTACCTAAGTTCAGGTTTATACCTGGGTTTATTCGTCGTGATCATATTTTGCGGATTATTAGCTGGTAGTTACCCAGCATTTTATTTATCGTCATTGAAGCCTTTGGCTACTATCAGAGGTATGATCGATGGTAATCCGGGTAAAGCCCGGTTCAGAAAGGCCCTGGTCATTTCCCAGTTTGCATTGTCGTTTGTGTTTATCATATGCACTATTATTGTCAGGAAACAGATTGACTATTTGGCTGATATTGACCTTGGCCAAAACATAAATAATATAGGTTATTTTGACATCCCTGAAGGTGTGCGCCGTGAAACTTTAAAAAAAGAACTCGGCAATATTCCAAATGTTCTGGCCGTAACCATTACTGGTGATCAAAATGTTCTCAACAACCACTCAATGGTATATGGGGTAAATTGGAGAGGCAAAAAGGAAGGTACTGATGTCATATATAGTGTTCTGAATACAGACATGGATTATGCAAAAACTTTTCAAATTGAGCTGAAGGAGGGGAGTTTTTTATCTACAAATGAATTTTCAACAGATACAACCACGCTTGTTATTAATGAAAAGGCCGCAGAAATAATGGGTTTTGAAAATCCCATCGGTGAAGTTGTATCAGACCAGAATGGAAATCAATTCAGAATTGGAGGCGTAGTAAAAAATTTCCATTTTAAAGCATTGCACTCCGCAATTGAACCACTTATAATTGCGCCAATCCCTCCCCTGGGTGGCAAATGTTATGTCAAAATGAACCCTGATCATATTCCATCAATAGTGAGTTCGGTTGAAAGTGTATTAAAAACATTGAATCCTGATTACAGTCTGGATTTAAAATTGGTCAAGGACGATTTCAACAATATGTTCTTAGTAGAGCAAATAGCTTCCACTGTGCTGGGTTTTATGACTGTGCTTGCAATTATCATCTCTTGCCTTGGGTTAATAGGATTATCTACTTATATGACGTTGCGCCGAACAAAAGAAATTGGAATAAGAAAAGCAAATGGAGCTAAGACGGGTGAAATATTTTCATTTTTAACCAGTGAATATTTGAAACTGGTTTTGATTTCATTGGTAATTGCCAGTCCGGTTGCCTGGTATGCCACGAATATCTGGTTGCGGAGTTATGTTTACCGGACAAACGTTGGTTGGTGGGTATTTGTTCTGGCATGGATAATCGTGATGGTGATCACTATACTTACTGTGGGTTTTCAAACATACAGAGCAGCAAATAAAAACCCGGTCGAGGCGCTGAGGTACGAGTAATTCAATTAACAATTAACAATGAGCAATAGCACCTATGACCGGAAGACATAGAAGACCAGTAGACTTGAAGACCAGAAGACAAAAGAAAAATTATGATCAGAAATTATTTCATAATAGCCCTTCGGAATATCAGAAGATTTCCGGCACATTCCATCCTTAACATTATCGGTATGGCCATAGGCATGGCCTGTGCAATTCTAATCCTTTTATGGGTTCAGGATGAATGGAGCTATGACAGGCATTTCAAAAATGCCGATAATTTGTACCGTGTGATTGAAAAACAAAATCTTCCGGGAGGAAAAACACAGGAATTAGCATTAGCTCCAACTCCTCTGGTTAATATCGTTAAACAAGAATATCCCGAAATAATAAGGACTTCGCGATATGCCCTTGTGCCTTTAACCCTTAAAAAAGGAAACGAATCTATTGAAGAAACCGTG
>JAFGPL010000202.1 GCA_016936215.1 Bacteroidales bacterium | reverse complement strand
CTTTCATTCAAAGATTATTCGAAGATCGTTATAGATGGACTTTCTTATCCTATTGTTTTTTAATGCCTGTTCGGTAACAAGATCAACATTTTTAGCAGGTATTTCAAGCCTGGCCTTAGCGGTAATGACGTCATTTTTATCATTTTTTGTTTTATTTCTCCTTGCTTACCCTTTTGGTGAGGTAATTGGCTATATCAGCTATGATATTGTGGTTATAGTTGCTTGTTTTTTAATATGTAGGAGGAATCCGGGCAGCATTTGGTATGTTCCAATCATCTGTAATATAGTTGGTATAATTGCTGCTTTTGGTGAAGAAAATTTTTACTGGATATCATCATTATGGATAATAATTTGTGGCGGATGGGTACTATCACTTATTGTTTCAATAATAGGAGCACGAATAGGCAAAAGGAAAGCCATTTCTGCTAATTCCGTGACCAATCAACATATGTAATGTAAAGAATAATGGTTACAGAAAATGCCACGTCAGACGTAATTGTCAATGATGATATCGAATGATTTTGCTGATTGATATAGGGTTTGCTGAGAAAAGTATAAGGCAGGATCTGATCATTTAAATGAGCCGGCTTCTGTTTTATTGCTCATATTAATCCATGGGTAGGCAGATGCTGTTCCGCCAAATGAGTAAATTTTCTTTTGGAAAACACAGGATGACAAAGATCCCCGGCCATTCAACATAGACGTTGCCTTAACAATACTATCCTTCAGGGGAAAGTAGACTTCAACTGTTTTTTGGCCCGGATCCATGGGGCGTGTCAGTCCACCAATGCAAAAGATCATACTATCGGAAGAGCAGGTGGAGATTGCCCATCTTCCTGTAATTAAATCTTTTTTTGTTCTCCAGGTATCTGTTAAAATATCATATTCAAATATTGAATTCAATCCATCCCATGGCGCTTCTTTAGTTCCGCCTACAGCATAGATTTTATTACCGACCGCACTGGCACCAAGATATGTCCTTGCCTCGGGCATTGGTGCCAGGCTGGTCCAGGTATTAGTTACGGGATCATATACATTCATTTTTGCAAGAGCAGTATTTCCCGTTGGTTCTTCAGTGCATCCCCCCATGATATATATTTTCCCATTCACCACACATGAGCCGAATCCCATTCTTCCTTCCGGCATAACATCGGCTATAATCTCCCATTTATTTTCCCCGGGGTAGTATACCTCTATACTGGAAAGGGCCGGACCTACCAGGGGACATCCCCCCATCACATAAATCTTCCCGTCAACAACATTTGAAGAGTGTCCCCACCTGGCAACATTAATGGGCTGTTTTTCAGTCCATGTATCTGAAGCCGGATCATAAACTGTAACTTTATTTGTCGAAGATACATCATCAGGGGTTCCTCCTATAACATATATTTTATTGTTTAAAATGCATGCAGCAGGATGTAGCCATCCTCTTGCAGCAGGTATAATAGATTTTGAACTCCATTCAATATCAAATTTTGCTTCAGAGGGTAATGGTGGTGGAGCAGCCGGGTCATTTTCATCTGCTTTTTCAACAGGTGAACAGGCAGGCAGAAGAACAATAATAATTGAAAGGATCACATTCCCAATTGCTTTCATAATCTTACTTATTATAGGTTAAATAAAATGTGTGTATTCAGTTCAATTTTAGTCAAATGTAAACTGAACACAATGGATCTGCTTTGGCAATCATCTCAAATGTTTTAAGAATCGTCTCAAAAAAGAAATTTTTTCTGATTAGAGGAGGTCGCTCGGGGGATAACCGAATTCTTCACGGAAACTGGTACTGAAGTGGGACAAATTTTTAAAGCCTGATTCATAGGCCGCTTCAGTCACGTTTTTGCCCTGACTCTCAATCTTTTCCTTTGCCTTGTGCAGGCGGTAGGACCTTATATACCTTCCAACAGACCTTTTGGTAAGTGCAGTGAATTTGCGATAGAGCTGAGGACGGCTCATATTAAGGTTTGAACAAATATCCTTTATTCCAAAATCTTCATTTTGTAACTGGTCGTCGAGTAGAGAATTGATCCTTGACAAAAACTGCAATTCATATCTGTATTGAGTATTACCATGATATAATGGTGAAGGCATTGACCTCAATTTTTGCTGCATTTTACGCCTCAATTCAAGCAGGTTGTTCAGTTTCAGAAAAAGTTCCTTCTCACTGAATGGTTTTACAAGATAATGATCGGCCCCAATTTCAAGACCTGTAAGTTTTGATTGAAGATCTCCCCGGGCAGTAAGCACAACAACAGGTATATGATCCGTACGGATATCGTCCTTCAGATGCCTTAGCAGTTCGAATCCGTCCATTTGCGGCATCATGACATCAGTAAGTATTATATCAGGTATGATCTCCGATGCCTTTTCAAATCCTGCCTTGCCATTCGATGCCAGTTCGATCATATAGTGATCCTCAAGTATGCTGATGAGATATTCAACCACATCCATATTGTCTTCCACAATTAACAGAATGGGCTTTTCTGATAATATTGCCGAATGAAAATCTGGCTCCTTTCCCCTTTCTGGCATCTGAATAAAGGAGTTAATGGGTTCGGAGTGAACCATCGAAATTCCATTATCCTCTTCCACCATGGCATTCCGTGTGACAGGCAGCATTATGATAAATTCTGTTCCAGTTCCTACTTCGCTTGTTACACTGATATTCCCCTTCATCAACTTAACCAATTCACGGGTAAGGGCAAGGCCAAGACCCGTTCCCGGTGTCTGATCGTTTTTGTCAGGAACCTGGTAAAAACGGTCAAAGATACGTCCGATAGCCTCCTGGGGGATCCCTTTACCGCTATCCCTGACATGAATTTCTATTTTTTCCTCTTTTTTCTCAATCGTACCTGACACATCCACCGAGATGTGCCCGCCAGGAGCGGTGAATTTTATGGCGTTTGACATCAGGTTTGACAATACCAGCATTAATTTTTCAGGATCATAATCGGTATAGATCGGTTTGTCATTTAAATCAACCTGTAGCCGGATATCTCTGTTTTCAGCAAGACTGTGAAATGAACCGGCCACATATTGAACATATTTCCTGATGTCCCCGTGGATCAGGTCCAGGGGCATACTTTCTGCTTCTATTTTTGATATATCAAGCATCTGGTTTACCAGACGGAGAAGAACCTGGCTTTGCACCTTAATTTTCCCGGGGCCGGTTTTCAGCCACTTGTCAGGATGCTGCTCCATCTGCTCAGCCATGCCCTGAATGATCGTCAGGGGGGTCCTGAACTCATGCGAGACATTGGTATAGAGAAGGGTCTTAGCCTCATCAATCTTCCTGACCTTTTCCGCCTCGGCTTTTTCGTACCGGTTCTTGTCTTTCATAAACAGTATTACCAGAAATAGAATGCATGCATTGATCCAGAGTGCAAGGCCCACGAACGTTATCGTGTTTACTGCCGGTGTAATATAATCGGGAGTAGTCAGGTATGGTTGCAAAATGCCTACAAATAATATGGTCGAACAATAAAGAATGAACATACCGATCGTCCAGCGCAGATTCCCTGCCAATACTGAGCCCATAGCACAATTCAAGCCAACGAAAACAAACCCCATTGATGTAGTTAGCCCCCCGATTTGCAGCATTGCAAAAAATACAACTATGATGAATATGGAAAAAACAATGTTAATAACCAGGTCAAAGCGCTTTGACCTGCGAAAAACCGGGAATCCTATAAGGTAGGACACACCAAATGCTGCACCGACCCACCAGATAGGCCAGGCTTTTAATATAACAAGTTCGAAAAATGCTGTGATCAGTACAAATACAAAGGTTACAACCATCCATATCCATGCCCAACGCTTGCGAAGCAGGGCCTCGGGCTCCAGTCTGGGATCTGCCAGGTACCGGTCAATCCGGTTCACTATTTCCCGGCCCGTCACGTGTTTCATTGCTTTCAGAATGTTAATCATGAATAATTCTGTGTTACCCGGGTTACTGAATTTTAATTTCTAACTAAAGCAATTCACAAGTTAATCCTAAAGATA
Source organism: Bacteroidales bacterium (assembly GCA_016936215.1). GTDB lineage: Bacteria > Bacteroidota > Bacteroidia > Bacteroidales > UBA10428 > JAFGPL01. The sequence goes on along the minus strand of JAFGPL010000202.1, from coordinate 135 downwards.
ATATAATATGCATAAGCCGATGTCCCTGACCATTCATCGCCGGAGTTAATTAACCACCTCCCGCCGGTTGTAAATATCTGTTATCATGTAGGTTATAGTTTTTAACTTCGGACCGGCCAGAAGTGGTCAAGACTT
>JAFGPL010000018.1 GCA_016936215.1 Bacteroidales bacterium | reverse complement strand
TTTTAGCCCTCCCGGTAGCTGGTTCCTGCGGTTCGGACCTCATGTATTGCTGCGCAATTTAAAGTATGTATCATCGAACGGCAGTACTGTATTTATTGATCCTGGTGAATTGCAAAAGCTTTACGTCAGTACCTTATACTTCAATGCAACCTTGGGAAATATTTATACTATAAAGCAAAATAAAAATGATTTTTCGGTTTGAACCTGATATTGAAAAGCTGGAACGGCGAAAAAGCATTAAAGGGATTTTAAGGGCTATGCAATGGCGGAACGGAAGACTAAAAGAAAATGTTCTTGAAAGTTTCGCGAACATCGGGCAACCTGCTGTTCAACCTCTTTATTTTTGTATGGCTTTATCGGGCGTGATGTTGCTGTTCTGAATTTTTTCATCGCCGATGGTGGTGGACCGGCCGTGTCCGGGATAAACGATGGTCTCATCGGGAAATGTATTGTAAAGATTGCGGATGGATTGTACCTGTGCCTCAAAGGAAGAGACCGGGGACGTTGTTGTGCCTCCAACCGTTCGATACTGCAGTTCGTCTCCTGAGAACAGAAAATTTTCCACATGAAAACTGATACTTCCCCGGGCGTGGCCGGGTGTTTAGATGGCTGAAACCGCATAATCCCCCAGTTCGAAGACCTGCCCGTCTTCGATGTAAACACAGGGTTCGCCGATCCTTTCGTAATCCATGTCAAATATCCTCAGGTAGTCCGGAGTGTTCAGAATGCCTGTGGCGATATACTCCGGATAGGACTGGTACCACCGGGCAACGACATTGAACATGTCTTCATATTCTTCCCTTGAAAAGCAGATCCTGGCATCCGGGTATTGTTCGTCCAGATCCATGCTGATCACGCCGTACATGTGATCGGGATGGCAATGTGTGAAGAATTATTGCTTTATGAACTAATGGCATATAAATTTATAACCTTTGGTAAATGATTCTATTATAATTTGGAATTCAATTCCGTTTTTGAAAAAGCCAATGATCCAGGTGAATTAAAAAAAATCAGGATTCAAATCCGGATAAATGGATATATTCCGGGATTATAATCCAAAAATATATATTTTTCAATATCATGGCTTACTTGCTGAAAAAAGAGTGATTAACCACCGACTGGTATACGGTTATTATCCCGACGTAATCAACCATCCGGGTGAAGAAAAAACAATCCTTAAGCTATTAATGGACAGTTATTTGTATAAGGATATTTTAATGCCGGAAAACATTAAAAGACCGGAGAAGATCGTCAGACTGCTTCAGGCACTGGCTTATCAGACAGGCAATCAGGTTTTGTATAATGAATTAAGCAGGTTATGTGAACTGGATAATAAAACTGTGGAAAGATATATTTCGGTTCTGGAACAGGCTTTTGTCATATTCAGATTGGGGTCGTTCAGCAGAAATCTCAGAAATGAATTGAAGTTCAGCCGAAAGATATATTTTTTAAACATCTCCCGCCTTTTCTTTGTGAGTGAAATGATGGTTTGCGGCCGTTTACCCAAATACCCCTTTTCAATTTGCATGTAAGCCGCATCTTCCAGTTTGCTGAGGTGACCCGATACGTTTCCCTGGGAAAGTCCGGTTTGTCTCATTAAAAAGAGAAAATCGACACGCTCAACCACATATAACTGGGCCATAATTTTCAGGCGTGCAGGTTCATGAATGATTTTGTCAATTTCAACCTGCTGGTTTTCGTTGTTCTCATTATTTTTCATAGGATACATTTTCCTGCAGTGGAGCCCATACGCGGAGTTGCTATATACCGGGTGGCCAAAATGATGAAAACTTACCGGCACGACAAAAAATATGTCAATATAATAGCTTATATCATCAAAAAGCATCGCTAAAGCTGAAACAGTCCAGATCAGACCCAGTCCAATCTCAACGATACCGGTCTGGAAGATTACTGCTGCAGTATTCTTTTCCAGTTGTTTCAGGGTGATTTTTCGTTCCATCTTTTTAAGTTTTGTATTATATTAGTCTGTTAATGTTAGTGTTAAGGAAATAGAATAGCAGGTTAAGGATGGGACGACCAGACCTGAATATTCTAATTGATTTTAATAATAATACAATAATTGAACGTGTTGCCTCATACGGTTCTTTGAGGGAAGTTAACTTAGTGTTATAACGTATTTTAAGACTGAGAAATATCCCTGTCAGGTATTATTAATATATGTAATATGTAAATTATATTTTACAAAAAAGCATATATTTGTAATAAATTAATTACAGGTATGATTAAAAGGTTTCTTTTTGACGAAGTATCCAGATATTTAGACCACAAAAATGCATTGATTATTACCGGAATGAGACAAGTTGGTAAGACAACGTTAATGAAACAGCTATATAAACAGGTGAATGGACCGAAACTATGGTATGATTTTGAAAATCCTTTGGATATGATGTATTTTGAAAACATAAACTATGACGCAATTTATGAAGTGCTTAAAAAAGAGGCGAATGCGGATAAGAAAAGAATCTATATTTTTATAGACGAAATACAAAATTATCCTGATATAACCAAAATTATTAAATATCACATTGATAAATATAAGGTTAAATATGTGGTAACAGGATCTTCATACTATTATTTAAAAAACCTTTTTCCGGAATCATTAAGCGGGCGTAAATTTCTGTTTGTGCTCAGGCCTTTAAGTTTCAGGGAATATTTATTTTTTAATGGCAAAACTGATAAAAGGGAGCAAGGCAATGATATTAATTACAAATTAACTACTTCCTTCGTAACGTATAAAAAACACGAAACTGATTACTATTCTTTTTTGGAATACGGTGGTTTTCCTGAAGTTGTCACTACTGTGGATGTTAAGACAAAGAAATTAATATTAAAGAACATTTTTTCTTCCATTTTTGAAAAGGATATCAAAATACTGTCAGACATTAAGGATATTCGTGAATTAAGGGATTTAATCCTCTTGCTGGTACCCAGAACGGGTAATATTCTTGATGTGACAAAAATTTCACACGAATTGGGTATAAACAGGGTTAAGATTTACAGTTACCTGGAACTGTTGCAGGGTGTGTTTTTTATCAGGCTGGTCCCAAAGTTCTCACAGAGTATTGACAGAACCATTGCTGGAGGAAGGAAGGTATATTTTTCTGATACAGGTCTGTTAAACATAATCGGAAGGGTAAATGACGGGCAACTGTTTGAAAATGCCGTTTCAAATCAATTGAGCAATTATGGTGAACTTTCGTTTTACAACAAAAGAGGCGTCTCCGAAATCGATTTCATATTGAATAAGAAAGTCGCTTTTGAAGTTAAACTGAAGGCCTCTGAAGGCGATTTGAAGAAGCTTGGGAAGAATGCTGCCGAACTGAATCTGAAAGAATACTATCTTGTAAGTAAAAATTTTAGTGAAACGGGAAGGACTTTATTTCCGATGTTCTTATAGTGCAAATTCAGATTCAATTCCAGATCAATGTACATTTTTAAGGTTTCAAATCCATAAAATGTATACCTGAATACAAGATTATCTGTTTTTTAATATTGATAACAGGCAGGATCAGTACGGTTTCATGATCTCCACCCGTTTGGATCGTCTGGTTCGCTGTTCTCGTATTGCCCTGCAAAGCCCATACTCCGGCGTAATTGGAATGGATGGAGTATTCCGGGAAGTTGGAGGATCTGATATCAACTCTTAAAGCGTTTCCGGCTTTGACGTGAACATGGTCTCGCCACCAACCGCCATACGGGTGAAAGTGCCGCCATACGGGCAAAAGTGCCGCCATGCTGTTCCCGGTATGTGCCTCCGTGACCGACGTCGTAATTGGCTATCACTGCAGGAACATGGTCGATTTTATTTAAAAAGCAAAGGTGCGAGTTCATTTAAACTCCGGCGCCATGTAAGCCATTCATGGGCTGTACCCTGCGAGATGTAATATTCACAATTGATGCCGTGATTTCTGAGTAGTTCAACCAGGGCACCGGTTCCCATATTTTCTTCGGTACCGGCGCTGAGGAACAACAGTTTCACCTGCCCGTTAAATGCTTCCGCATCTGCAAATACACCGCCATAAGCAGTATTGATATCCTCTTCGGAAATTCTGATCGCTCCGCTCAGGCCACCAAGATAAGCGAATTTGTCAAGATTCGGCAAAGCTGTCTGGAATGTCTGACTCCCTCCTCTTGAAAGGCCTGCCATGGCGCGGTGGTCACGGTCTGCTATTGTCCGGAAATTATTGTCGATGAACGGAATGAGCTCATTGATGTAAACATTGGAAACCGTTACTCCTTCTATTCTCCGGATATCCGGAGTTGTAACGATGTCCCCGCTCATGATCACAACGATCATGGGAACCGCTTTGTCTTCCGCAATCAGATTGTCCATAATGAAATCGGCATGTCCCTGGTTGATCCAGCTGGTTTCATTTTCGCCCATACCATGGAGCAGATAAAGGACCGGGTACCGTTTGCCGGGATTTTTTTCGTACTCGGCAGGCACATAAACATTGATGTGGCGGTGGGTCTGGTTGATGTCCGAATAATAGTATATCGATCGTACATGTCCGTGCTCGATATCCCTGCTGAACCGGTAATAGTCCCCTTCGGGTCCTTCGGGAATTTCGATTCCGCCGGCATTCAGGGTGTAACCGAAATAAGACTGACTTGAAGGATCGGTCAGACGCAAGCCGTCGATAGTGACGAAATAGTAATGGAACCCCACCACCAGAGGTTCTGTTTCAAGAGTCCAGACACCTTCGTCGCCTTTGGCCATATCAAAAGTTTCATTCCCGACTACCACCTTTACGCTGCCGGCGTCCGGAACCGTGAAACGGAAATATGCCTTGCGTGTGGCAGCATCAACACGCGGATATTCGGCTCTTAATACGTTGGTTTCCGCCGGTTTTGTTCCGGGTTCGTAGCTTACGGGCTGCTGCGCCCGGGACATCCCCGGAGGAGGGGCGGCGGAAGGAGGATTGGCAGGGGGCGCCTGGGCAACAACAACTGTAGCAATTGCTGCACATAAAACAGATAAAAGGAACTTTTTCATAATTTTTTGAATTTTATTATAATATTAATAATGGTAATACAATTCCGTTGTGGTTATTCGGATTATTATTATTAAAGTAAACATCAGGAACCCGCGAAAAACATGTAGGCGATGAAGATGGCGGCGATGATGCCCGCGAGGTCGGCGATCAGTCCGAAAGGTACCGTGTATCGGGTGTTGCGGATGTTCACGGCACCGTAATATACGGCTACCGTATAAAAGGTCGTTTCCGTGGATCCCTGGAAGATGCAGGCCAGTC